>PWWL01000118.1 GCA_003561515.1 Balneolaceae bacterium | reverse complement strand
GAAATATCGATCTGTGTCGGTGAATAGGACGGTTCGAGCTGATTGGAGGGCAGATTGCCCCACCAACCTTCACGTTTGATGATATCCGGCATATCCGGTTCGTCGGGAGAAGGCCGGAATTTTGGCATCTCAGCCGGTTCATAATCGGGTTCAGACCTGGCATCAGCAGCCGTAATTTGCAGGTAGGTTAAAGCTGTTCCGGGCGGAGAGGTTATGCGAACTTCGAACTTCTGGTGTGCCCCTCCGTCGGGTGTTACGTAGAGCATGGCCCAGTACAGTCCGGACGGAGAATCCCCGGGTGCAAGGTAACCGTACGTAGGCACCCACTCCCCCCACTCTTCATCAGCAGCAGCCGAACGGATCTCAAGTCCAAAATGGTGTGGGTGTGCCTCCTTCCCCCAGGTTCTCCAACCAATGGCAAGGCCCGTAAACGGAACCTCCGTATCCTCCATAACCGAGTAAATAATGCCGGCCGGTTCATCCACCGCTTTGCCTGCTTCCGGCAGCGTACCTGCATCCCACGTGAGAATAGCACCCGGCAGACGCTCGTCCCTTTCGGTTTGCTGAACTACCGGCTCATCAGATATTTGCGAGAAAACCTGAGCTTTTACAACGCTTGCGTTAGCGAATGCAAAAAACGTGAACAAAACTGCTTTATATGCGATCAACCTGTCTCGTTTCATATACCAAAAGAGACTACATCGAGTTTGGATTGGCTATATCGTGATGATATTTCTAACAAGAATTGGAGTAAAAGTTTCTGTAAAATTCTGCCCTTAGCGGCATCTCAATATCGCTCAAGATTCCAGCATCTCAAAAGAGATTCTTTCATAGTTTTATCCTGACAAACCTGCAAATTTATGCTGATAAAAATAAGTTTTGGTAAAAGGGAGAATCAGAACCCATACAGGTCTATCGCCGGCGGACTGATCTGCATCGCATTGGCTGCGCTTGGATTTGACACGGCTTTTTTTGCCGGCGACATTGCCGGAGGCATTCCTTTTCTTCCGGCAGACCTGAATCAGACCATCGGCCGGCTCATGTTCGGTTTCGGGGCGCTGTTCACTACCCTGATTGGCATTTATGCCTTTTGGGAAGCGTATGACATTTTCCGTGAACGGCGTGAATTGTAAACGGTTTTTTACGAAAATTTCCCTCCCATTTAACTACATTCACTATCTGTAAAAATGTGACAACAAAAAACGCGATTTAAAACCTTTATTCCATGAAGAGATCCATACAACTCTTTCTTTTCCTTTTTCTGTTTACCTCATCTGTGGCCATTGCGCAGGACCGCAATGAAATCGTAGACCGGATTGTATCCGAAGCAACCGAAAACTCCCACCTTGAAGAGCTGGGCCACTACCTGATGGACGTGGTAGGTCCACGGCTTGTAGGCACCCCGCAGATGCAGCACGCTCACGACTGGGCCGTGGAAACATTTGAAAGCTGGGGCATTTCGGCCCGGAACGAGCAATACGGCGAATGGCGCGGCTGGGAGCGGGGCATCACGCATGTTGATATGATTTCGCCCAGGGTGGTTACACTCGAGGCAATGCAGCTCGCGTGGAGTCCGCCCACACCCGATGGCGGCGTTGAAGCGGGAATTGTGATCATCCCGGAAGTGGCTGATGCTGATGAATTTGAAGCGTGGCTGCCAAACGTTGAAGGGAAGTTTGTAATGATTTCCATGCATCAGCCCACAGGCCGCCCCGACTACAACTGGGAGGAATTTGCAACGGAAGAATCGTTTGAGAGAATGAGGGCCGAAAGGCAAGAACAGACTGCAGCGTGGCGGCAGCGTGTTTCCAATGCCGGCCACAACAACAGAACGCTGGTTCAGGCGCTTGAGGATGCAGGTGCAGCGGGAATTTTGATGTCGAACTGGAGTCAGGGTTTTGGTACCAATAAGGTTTTCGGCGCAAATACCCGAACCATCCCAACGATTGATATTCTTCTGGAGGATTACGGCATGCTCTACCGCCTGGTTGAGAACGGACACGATCCAATGATAAGGGTGCGAGCTGAATCCACCGACCACGGCATGGTTCCCACATTCAACACCATCGCTGAGATTCCCGGTACAGAAAAGCCGGATGAGTACATTATTCTTTCGGCGCACTACGATTCGTGGGATGCAGGCACAGGTGCAACTGACAACGGCACGGGCTCTATCACCATGATGGAAGTGGCCCGCATTCTGAAAGAGGTGTACCCCAATCCGAAGCGCACTATTCTTGTGGGCCTCTGGGGCGGTGAAGAGCAGGGGCTAAACGGCTCACGGGGCTTTGTGGAAGACAACCCGGAAATCGTTGCCGGCCTGCAGGCACTCTTCAACCAGGACAATGGAACCGGCCGCGTAATCGACATCAACGGACAGGGATTCCTGCACTCGTACAAATATTTTAGCAACTGGCTGTCTGCCGTTCCGCAGGATGTAACCCGGCATATCGATACCACATTCCCCGGCATGCCGAGCGGAGGCGGAACCGATCACGCTTCGTTCGTGGCTGCGGGCGCTCCGGGCTTCGTGCTAAGATCACTCAACTGGTCGTACTGGAATTACACCTGGCACACCAACCGCGACACCTACGATAAAATTGTGTTCGACGATCTGCGCAACAACGTGATCCTGATCGCCACACTCGCCTATATGGCCAGTGAAGATCCCGAAACGTTCGACCGTGAGAAGCGCGTAATGCCGCCCCACCCGAGAACAGGTGAGCAGATGAGCTGGCCGGAGATGAGATCGCCGAACCGAAGCGGCGGGGCTAACTGACGTGAGATCGATGTAAGAATTTATTAAGGATTGTCCCCTTTTTCCAAAGGGATCCCAGTGGGAGAAGGGGGCAATGGGGCCTGCCTTGCTAAACGCTTTTGCAGACAGGGATGAAAAGTCATTAATTCGAAGCTTAACAAAGACTATCTGAGCTAAATCTTAGCACATTAGGTCATCCCCCTTGGCCCCGAGAGCGTTCGGGGCCTTTTCCCCTTTGAAGGGGGATTTTTTCAGACTTATTTCCTTATCCCGAACACACGTTAACTAAGTCATATTTATTATACATTAATCGCACCTTAAAAAGATCGTCCAGCCACCATTTGGGGATCTTTTTATTGACTATTATATCATTTCAGAATTGAGATAGTAGGTCTACACGGCTCGAAACCAGGTCGATATCGAATTGCCCCTGAACAGTTAGCACATTCTGTGATGGACCCTCAATGGTTTCATCAATCGTATCCCATGTACGTTTTTCACCGAGATCAAATGTGAGGTTAAAGTTACCTCTGAGCGATTCTGCGCTTGATGTTGTAATTTCGATCCTCCCGCCAGAGGCTTGAAACACGTAATCCTCCAGATAAAAGTGACTCTCTTCACTGCCTTCCACACTTTGTTCCCTGTACATCGATCGCAGATTAACAAAAAAATCACCGCTTGAACCATCCCTCACACTTCTGATATCTGCAACGGAATATTCACCTTTTTCCGGCCAGGAATCGTATTTTACTATGCCAACGATATATCTCTGCCAGTAATCTATGTCATTGAGCGTATCCCTGCGTGAGGCGAAAAGTCCGGCTTGTACTTCATTCAGAGATTCGCTCTCAAGCCTGGCCCATTCCGATCTCAAATTAAAACTATCCGCTGTAATATCTGATTGCAGTTCGCCCTGAAGTGAATAGAAAAACGGGCCATTTTCAATGAGATCATCCTCAACGTCAGTGCCGGAAACACCGCAACCTGTTAATCCGAATAGACACAGAATAGGTAGAACCAAAAAGCGATTGTATTTTTTCATGTCATCCGTAAGTTGTGAATAAAATCAGAAGCAAAGAAAGCAGCTACTTTAGCCTACATACTATAGTTTTCTCTCATTTTACAAGCAAATTAAAATTTCCGGCAAACGAGTAAATTGGATAAATGCGTTCAGCTCTGTGCAATGCCATATGCAAAGTCTGACTTTTATACTTGATCTTTCCTTTTTTGATACTGCTCCAAAAACTCCTCAATATTATTCCTCACTCCCTCAATCAAGGCTGTGCGCGCCTCCACGCTGCTCCAGGTAATGTGAGGTGTGAGCAGCAGTTTTTCTGTGTTTGTAACCTTAAGCAGCGGGTTGTCCGGCGAGATGGGCTCCTTTTCAAACACATCAATCGCGGCACCGGCAAGCAGGTTATCATCAATGGCGCAAGCTAAATCCTTTTCATTCACAATTCCGCCCCTTCCGGTATTTACCAGGATAGCTGATGGCTTCATCATTTTCAGCTGATCATATCCCAGCAGGTTTTCCGTATTTGCATTCAGGGGTGCGTGGATGGAGATGATATCGGAAGTTTTGAGCAGTTCGTCAACGTCAACCCGCTTGTAGGGCTGATCCCTGTTTTTGCCGGACGTTGAGTAATAGACAATCTCACAGCCAAACGCTTTGGCGATTTCCGCCACCTTGCTACCAATATTGCCAAGACCGATAATACCGAACCGCATGCCGGATAGTTCGTGGAAATTGCGGTCCACTTTCGCGAAGATATCACTCCTTGAATACTTTCCACCCTTCACGTATTCATCGTGTTCCGGTATTCGGTGAATCAAATGCAGAATGATTGCAAAGGTACTCTGAGCAACGCTTTGTGATGCATATCCCGCCACATTCTTCACCTCAATGCCCAGCTCCTTTGCCGCATCCTTGTCGATATTGTTCATCCCCGTGGCCGCCACGCAGATCAGCTTCAGCTTCGGGGCGTCCTCCATCTGTTCACGGTAAAGGACAACCTTGTTTGTGATTACCACATCGGCGTCGCTGATTCGACCGGCCGTTTGGGCGGGTTTGGTAACAGGATAAAGGGTGACATCCCCAAGAGATTTGAGCGAATCAAGGTTGGGCACTTCGCCAACGGTACTGGCGTCGAGAAAGACGATTTTCATATCTGATGAGAATTGATGGATGGTTCACGGGATTTGTTGGTTTTCCGCGAAGAACGCCGTGTGCGGTCTGTTTTCATCACGGTACTCCGCGCCACTCGCGATCTATGCGATGTACCATCCTAAGAAAAGTATCCGAGCTTTGAAAGCTCACCTGACTTCTGCAGCCACACCCCTGTTCTTCTCTTCAATCCATTTGGCCATGTAGCGGGTGCCGGCCATGGTGTGGTGCATCAGCATAGAGCCGATAAAGTTTTTCATCCGGTGGGTTCGCAGGTTTTTAATCAACTGATTGATGGTATCAATAAACTTCTGCTCATGCCGCTCGCGTAAAAACCGCAGCTCAAGAATTTTGTAGCCGTCATGTTGGGCACGGTTCCATGCAGATTCATCACGGTAAAGCTCCACTGCAGAGGCAGCAAACAGCTCGGGATTGGCAGTGACTGCCCCCGGCCAGGTAAGATAACCGCTGATGCCCTCCGCACCAATCGGTGTGGTAATGCTGGGAGTTCCGTATTTCATCGCTTCCAGAAGCTTACCTTTTAAACCGGCTCCAAACCTAAGGGGTGCCAGCAATACCCGAGCATTGCTGATAGCCTCCAAAGCCTTGTCTGCCCTGCCATGAACCAGGAAGCCTTCATCAGGGTTGTGCAACTTATATACTTTTTCAGTCGGGTAAGCGCCGTACACATGCAGCTTCGCTTCCGGCATTTTCTTTATGATATTCGGCCAGATCTCTTCCTTCAGCCATTTTGCTGCATCCCAGTTTGGTTCATGCAAGAAATTGCCAATAGATACAAAGCCATCTCGCTGCTGAAAGCCGGGAAGGGCTTCTCTGGCCTCCTGTTCAACTTTTTCGAGCAAAAATGGAAGATGACAAAGAAGTGATCGGTCGATTCCAAATTGGTGAATTAAAAGCTCATATTCATACACAGATATGATCAGAGAAAGATCGCACCTGAAAATGCTTGCAATTTCTCTCTTGGCCATATCATCGAGAAAAAGGTCTTCTTCGCGAAATTCCCTGTTCTCTTTTAAAGCTTTATGACGGGCGTTTCGCAGACAGTGCAGATCTTCAGTGTCGAGAATACGAATGGCGTCGGGACAGTGCTCTGCAACCCTCCAGCCAAACTGCTCTTCAACCATAAACCGGTCAAACATCACAATGCCGGGATTCAGTTCTCTAACAAACTGATCGAACGACGAGTGGTTCATTTCTATCACGGCGCTGTCCACACCAAGTTTAGCCAGGTCTACAGAGTGATTGCTTTTGGATGAAGCACTGGCAAAGGTTATATGCCAGCCGCTGTTCAGAAAAAGCTTGATCAGCTGCATCATTCTGCTGCCTGCAGCAGAAGAGTCCGGCTCAGGCCATACGGTCCCGATGATGAGTAGTCGGTTCGGTGTGCTCATGTTCTATGGTTTCAATCTTTTTATAACTCAGCTCTCAATACCGTTGTTTAGCAGAATGTAACAGACAAGAGATAAAACTGAAAGAGGATTATTGTTTTTTAAGAAAGCGAATCCGGGCAGTGGTTCAGATCAATATTCTTTGGCTTAACTGCACGGCAAAGAGCTATCAAAACCCGACTGTAACACTACCGGACTCCGCCAGTGCTACAATAATCTTCCGGCAGAGCGCTGTGCTTGCGAAACCGAAACCAAACCGTAAGTCGTTGCCTGTTCTACCTTTGCTATCATGGTGATACCGCTTATCCCCCTATGGAGTGAGGCGGCGCGTCTCTTGTCGGATTACCACTCAAACACCCCGAAGTTATCGTCCTGCAGCAGATCGTTGATTCTATTCAAATCAAAGTATTCAGCGTCGTAATGCCCTCCTATCCACTCTTTGTACATCTGATGCTCCGGGTGCGACGGATTTTTCATGATCTCCTTGAACCCCTGGAAACTCCAAATGCCGCCTACATCTTCCGGCGGACAGTTCATGGCCCCAGCCTTGCAAACCGGCAGGGTTTCCTCATACTCTTCGATCATTTTTTCGAGTTTGATGAGGTGTACCCAGCTGTCGCCAAAGTCGTACTCGTAACGGATTTTGTCGTTCTTCTTTTGAAGGAGTTTTTCAATGGTAAATCCAGAGTAGTCGATTCCCCTAGAATCCAGAAAATCAACGTCTATCGCAGGCTCGAGCATTACCTCCCCCTTTACAAACATGTGGAGATGGGCGTTGGTCCACCCCATTGCCGTCTGAATTACTTTGTGAAGATCGCTCAGCAGCATATCAGCGGGTATGATTAGCCTCCGCCAGATTTTCGGTTTTGAACCGGAAAGTTCGATGTGGATTTGGTAAGCGGTTGTGGACATGATTTTTTTGACTTTCGTGATGAGCCGATCAGTGTACATCTTTTTATTCCGGTATTATGCTCCTGTGTCTGCCTTGAGCTGCCGGTGATCGGTGATTGCCAGTATAATAACCGTAAAAGGTATTGCAAACCATAGCATTACAAACCCTATAGTAGTTTTTGGTTAATGGTGAATCCGGTAACCATCATACGCATTCAGGGATTAACATAATTACACCAATACAACAACATCATAACCTGTTAAACAAAGATCTCTGATTTCCGGAAATATGGAATACACCATTTAACTTACTGGTATTTTAAAAGTTTATTGCTAAAAATACGACGGTCTGTCCAGCGTACTGTTTTCAATGCTGGTACAGTCGCTGCAGCCCGAATGCCTGTTTGGATTATTCGACGCACATGGATCAGATATGTGAAATCTAAAATCTGCCCTGGTTAAAAATGTCCTGACCGTGTCGGTCGCAGCTGCCTGAAAATAACCAAGTGCATTTTCCTGCGAGTTGTCGGTATTCACAACGTTTCCGCTGATCCGGGCCGGAGGTATATCAAATATGGTTCCCGATTGATTGATCAATGTATTTGTCTGCTCCCAGTACCGGAATCTACGCTCACTTATCGAGTAGAATACCAGGTTGAAGTAGTACCTGAAGAAAAATTCATGACCCTCAATGCGTTTTATGGCGATCAGCTGATTTGGAATCTCCATGGATTCACCCGGCGGAAGTGACATCAGGTTAATTCTCTGGGGATCGGGAGTTTCAGT
>PWWL01000183.1 GCA_003561515.1 Balneolaceae bacterium | reverse complement strand
TACTCGTGGAAAGAGATGGCATGGCCCGATGAGACTATCAAGATGATGTTTGTGAGCAATCACGACAAGAATGCATGGGAGGGTACCATGTTCGAAAGCTTCGGTGAAGCGCTGGAGGCGGTAATCGTTTTGTCGGTAGTGGGCGACGGCATGCCGCTGATTTACAACGGGCAGGAGGCCGGCAACGACCAGAGGCTTGCATTTTTTGAAAAGGATCCGATTGAATGGAAAGAAGAGGAGCACCCGATCGGCGAGCTTTACCGGAAACTGATTGGCCTGATGAAGAAAAACAGTGCCCTCTGGCACGGCACGTGGGGCGGAACCATGATCAGGGTGCCCAACAGTGAAGAGTCAGGGGTAATCAGTTTTGTGAGGAAATCTGGAAACGACAAGGTGTTTGCTGTGATTAATTTATCTGACACAGCGCGGGAGGTTACCTTCCGCGAGGCCCTTTTTCACGGAAAATATATGGACGTATTTTCGGAAGAGATCATCGAGCTGGATGAGGATTACGGGGTGGCATTGGAGCCGTGGGCTTTCATGGTTTTTGAGGGGCTATAGGGGTAGGGAGCTTGTTTATCCGGCTTGGATAGATTTGTCCGAGGATTATTGATATGGGCATTTTCAGGCAGCTCCTCCGGAGCTGTGGAGGTGGGCTGGTTGTTTTAGCTACAAACGGGGGACTCCTCCGGAGTCGGAAGGTTCGATCTTATAGATTAATGCATTCACGTGAATTTGTAATTTTGATAGAGATTTTAAAATCTGGTCTTGTAACAGTTATTGATACCGCCCTTCCCTGTGCCCGTGACGGCTCCAGAGGAGCTCCCTGATTGTGATATACTTTCTAAATAATGATTTGTAAAACGCATAGAAAAAGGGCTACAGTCAAAAGGTTTGCCTGCATTCATTTTCATAGAGGGATAAATTGAAACATGCTGACATATTGTGTTCGCAATATTGACAATATTCGCAATAGCACTAAATAACAATGCTTTAATATTTAAGTGTGAAGATTAAGAATAGTCTAACTGCGGAATAGAACGGAAATTCTGATTTTAATGGACGAATTAGAGAGCCAATCAAATAAAGCTTCTCAAGGGTAAATAAAAATCTAACCAGAGTTAAATTATGTATTCACAAGGGTATGTACTGCGCTGGAGTGCGCTATTATCAATCTTACTGCTATTTTCGATTTCCGCATGTGATTCAACCACAGGTGTTGATTCGCTCGAAGAATCACTAACACAGGTTCCGCATCTGAACCAGATTGCCGGTGCTGATAATGTTGTAGCTACGGTTAACAGGGATCGAAATCGATCTTACTTCATGATAGAGCTAAATGGGCTGAATGAATCAAGCGGTATCGAAGAAGGACACTATGCATCATTCTGTGCTTTATGGGATGTGCCCATACAGTCTGATAATTCTATGTATGCCGGCTCTAAGTTGCACAGTATAAGCGGTGAACCGTATTGGAATCAGGTTAACTACATTGTGAACAATATTGACCGGTATTACAGAGATCTAAAGGGGTTAACCTGGCTCGAACTTCAGATTGCGCTTTGGTCTGTGATGGATCACAACCCGTTTGACCTGAACTCACTTTCTGAGAGCGATCTTCCAAGTGCTGTTAGAAATGGTGACTATGATGTAGACTTGATTGAGGCAATACTGAAAGACACGAAGGAAAACTCCGGCCAGTTCAATGCTGAAACTGCAACATGGGTGGCGCACTACCTTGAAATAGAGGGAGCCCAGGATCAGATTGTTATTATCCCGGGAGGAGGAGACATGGAGAAGGGATTCGGCGTCAGGTTTAAATCGTTTGCCGCAAATAATAACCATGGAATTTATCTTGGAGTGGGTGATTTGGGCCAGCCCGGAAACAGATCTCAAATTGGTTTTGGGCATATTTATAGTGATGGCAGCAATACCATATCATTTGAATATGATGCTGCTGAAGACCTGCTAAGGGCCTCTGCTAACGGACACAGCGGCGTTTACACAAATCTTTCTGCCAATATTGAAGCCAACACGAACTGTACTGTAGGTGAAATTGACAGGGCTAATCTCTACCTGGTTTCAAGGCATGATAACAGTTCCGTAACAGCTACGCTTACAGCTTTTGGCTTAACGGAATCAATATCAGCTGCACACGGATCAGGCTGGTTGATCTACGGCGTGGAGGGCATCGATATAACTGCTGGCTTTGAGTTTTCTGGCACACTCGAATTAAGTGGTTTCGACAGCCAGGTAAGTGCCGGAGGTGATGAGCTAAGCAAACTGGAGGTTATTTTTGGGTGTCCGGCAGATTAGGTTGTAATTTGAACATAACATGCCAAGGCATAATGCCACTAATTTAGAACAAGGGGAGCTTTTGCTCCCCTTTTTTTATCTACAAACAGGGGACTAACTCCGGAGTCGAAAGGTTCGATCTCATGGATTATTACAATCAGGTGAATTTGTAATTTCGTAAGAGGTCTTCATATCTGGTCTCGTAACAGATATTGATACAGACCCCCGTGGTCAAAACAGCTTCAGTAGAGCTCACTGTTAGTAGCCAGGAATGGCACCCAGCAATACAGGCTCCAGCGGAGCCGCCCGTTTGTAGCCAGAATTGGCGTCCACCCCTCCAAGGCTCCGGAGGAGCCGCCTGAATGTGGCACTGAGCTTTTTTCGAAATCCATTTTTTACATGAATTGTTGATTCCCATTTCAAACACCTCTCTCAATTTTTTACTTTAGGAAGACGAATCAAAATTGCTACCTGACCACAAAATCACCCAAACAGATCTCCCTAACTATCATGAACATGAAAAACCTTGACAAGGCAATCAGCGACCGCATCCGGGTATGGCTCGACGGAAATTACGATCAGGATACTAAAAACGAAATTCAGCAGCTCATTGATGCCGGCAAAACCGAGGAACTGACCGATGCTTTTTACAAAGACCTGGAATTCGGCACCGGGGGCCTGAGGGGTATTATGGGGGTGGGTACAAACCGGGTTAACAAATACACCCTCGGTATGGCCACCCAGGGGCTCAGCAACTACCTGAAAAAAGTGTATGGTGATGAACCCATCAGCGTGGCAATTGCCCACGACAGCCGCAACAATGCGGAGAAGTTCGCCGGTATCGTGGCGGACGTGTTTTCGGCCAATGGCATTCGCGTGTACTATTTTGATGCTCTGAGGCCCACGCCTGAATTGTCTTTCGCCATCAGGGAGCTGGGCTGCAAAAGCGGGGTGATGCTCACGGCGTCGCACAACCCGAAGGAGTACAGCGGTTACAAAGCGTACTGGGACGATGGCTGCCAGGTATTGCCTCCTCACGACAAGAACATCATCGAAGAGGTGAACAAGATTGAGAGTGTGGACCAGGTACGGTTCGACGGAAACAAGGATCTGATCGAAGTGATCGGTAGCGACATGGATCAGAAGTACATCGAAACGGTGGCAGCTACGGCAGTGAACCGGGAAGCCATCAAGGCGCAGCACGATCTGAATATTGTGTTTTCCCCCATTCATGGTACCGCCGTGAAAATTGTGCCCGACGCGCTGAAGGCCATCGGCTTTACCAACGTAAATCTTGTGGAAGAACAGTGCACCATCGACGGCAATTTCCCGACGGTGATCTACCCCAACCCCGAAGAAAAGGAAGCGCTGTCGATGGCCCTGGATAAGGCGCGAAAACTCGACGCCGACCTGGTAATGGCCACCGACCCGGATGCCGACCGCGTGGGTATTGCCGTGAAGAATGAAAAAGGGGAGTTTGAACTATTGAACGGTAACCAGACCGCCGTGCTGCTGTTTCACTACCTGCTGAACGCATGGGAAAAGGCCGGTAAATTCAGGGGCAATGAATACATCGTTAAGACTATTGTTACCACGTTTCTGATCGACAAGTTTGCGGCATCCATGGATGTGAAGTGCTACAATGTGCTCACCGGATTCAAGTACATCGGAGAACTGATGACCCGCCTGCAGGGACAGGAGGTGTTCATCGCCGGGGGAGAGGAGAGCTACGGCTACCTGGTTGGCGATCACGTGCGCGACAAGGATGCAGTGGTCTCCTGCACCATGATTGCGGAGATGACGGCATACTACAAGCAGCAGGGTAGTTCACTGTATGAGGCACTGCTCGGTATCTATGCCGAATACGGCCTTTATAAAGAAGAGCTTATTTCGCTAACCAAAAAGGGCAAAAGAGGCGCCGAAGAGATCAGGGAGATCATGGATAAGCTTCGGCATGATCCGCCGGTTATGATTGGTAACAAGCGGGTTTTAACAATCAGGGATTACCTTGCTAAAACCGAGAAAGATATCGAATCGGGCCGCATCAACAGCATCGATTTCCCGGCTTCGAATGTGCTGCAGTTTTTTACGGAAGGAGAGTATATCATCTCGGCCAGGCCGTCAGGCACAGAACCCAAAATCAAGTTTTACATCAGCGTGAACGGCGAGCTCGACAGCCCCGCCAATTTCCGGAAAAAGGAGAAGGAGCTGGATGAGGTGATTGAGACGATTAAAAAAGATCTCGAATTTTAGAGTTTCGAGAGTATGGGTTATGAGGTTTTGCATTGGTTTGATTCTTTTCCGGAGGATGTGCAGTAATGCCACGGAAGACCGGAAGGTTACGGAGGATTTCCGTGGTAATCCATGACAATAGAATATTGATGTGTGTATGACTAACTAATTCTTTTCACATTCACACCCCTGCCTGCGCCAAATCCCGATCAAAATACTTTCAATTTTGTGGACACAATTTTGTTTGTATTAATATTTATCAGGTCTAAACATTTTTTCTGGGTATTGCACCATTTCACAAGTAACTCATTTTGAAAAAACTAAGAGCTGTTGCAGGCCTTCAGCCTGCCCGACGGTCGATATCTGTTTATTTGGGGCGTTGCCCCAAGCTGTGTTCTCTCAGGTTATCAGCCTGATAATAATGCCAATCAAATAAGGCTGAAAGCCTTATATATCACAGCCCGGGGCAACGCCCCGGGTTTGTAAAGTGTATCATCTGGGCAGGCTGAAGGCCTGCGACAGTACCCATCCCGCCAAAATATCAACTTGATTTACCAATGATACAGGTTCCAAATTCTTCCAGTGGCAGATTTGGGAAATGTGAGTTTCTTGACTTGAATCGACGTTTTTACCCTTCAGCAACATACCCCTAGATCCCCTCTCGAGAGGGATGCCCGACCCCTCCTCTGAAATTATTTCCTGCGTATCGAGATCAGGACCAGCCCAAGTGCGGAAATGATCAGCATTAGCTGGGCGAACCATTCTCCGTAGCGGGCATAGAAGGTTTTTTGCTGATTGGTGTAGATGGTGAAGGTGAATGCATCTTCGGTCCAGTATTCGGTTTGGAGCTGTACCTTGCCGTCGGGCGAGATGATGCCGGAGATGCCGTTGTTGGCCGATCGTGCTATCCAGCGCCGCTGCTCGATGGCCCGGATGCGCGCGTAGGCAAAATGCTGCAGATGCCCGTTCGAGTCGCCCCACCAGCCGTCGTTGGTGATGATGGTCAAAAAATCGGCTCCCTTGTTCACAGAGCGGTTTACCCATGAAGAGAATACGGAATCGTAACAGATCAGCGCAGGGGTGCTGTGGCCGTTTACATCGAAGTTGACCATTTCGGTACCGCGCCCATATCCCATCTGGCTTCCCCAGTCAACCAGACCTAAAATGTCGGCGGCGGCAAAGAAGTTCAGAAAGGGCGGCCTTTCAACAACAGGCACCAGCTGTGCCTTCCGGTAAACAACTGGCTCCTTGTCAGGAGTTAGCTGAAAGGCAGCGTTAAAGATTATGTAGTGCCTGTCATTAATGGTTGTACGATACACAGGAGGCAGGTTGTCCTCCCCGAAATACTCCAAAAACCCAGAACCTGTGATGAGCTGCGTGTTCCATGCCCGCAAGGAATCGGAGATCACATCGAAATAGTAATTGCGCAGGGGAAGGCCGGTGTCGATAGCATTCTCCGGCCAGAGAATCAGATCAGTATTTTCGGTGACTACATTTGAGGAGAGTGTGAGCAGGTAATCCAGCAGATTCTGAATAGAGCCATGGCCGCCGTGCTGTTCATAAGAGTCGGAGTTCGGCTGTATGACGGCAACTTCAACGGGATCGCCATCGGCCGACTGAACCGTGATCGTGGCGAGTACTGAAAAGACAGGGAAGGCGAGAAACACAAGAATGCCGCTGTAAAGCAGCGGTTTCACCGGCTCTTCGAGGTATTTGTAAAAGAGTGCCGCTGAGAATAGAATCCAGAAAGAGATTCCGTGAACCCCGGTCACCGATATAAACTGAATCGGGCCGGTCAGGTTTGCCCATCCGTTGCCAAGTGTGAGCCATGGCCAGGCGAGGTCCCAGTGGTGGTGCAGAAATTCGTAGCTGATCCAGAGAGCCGTTGCAACCAGCGCCTGCAGCACGGGGTGTATGGATGAGCCAAAGAGCGAGCGAATAAGCAGCAGCGGCAACAGCATGATGGCGGCATTGGCCAGGATGGCCGCAATTCCGCCGGTTATGGTTGCCATCATCAGCCAGTAGGTAACAATCAGGTTCCACAGTACCAGCGACGGGTACGCGTAATAGATGGCCTGGCGCCATGAAGTGCTGATCTGCATCAACCTGAACAGGCAGATGAATGCCGGAATCTGGAGTATGGAGAGATCAAACGGCGGGAAGGATAACCCAAGCAAAATGCCTGCCGTGATGGAGAGGGCCCAGTGGTGATCCCAGAACTTAAACCGATTCATAATGTCTTACTGTGCATTCAACCATTCCGGGAGAGATCATTATTCGCTGTACCCGTTTCCTGATATCACAACCACAATCTCGCCTTTAACAGAGTCGCGTTCAGACCAGCGCTTGCAGAGTTCACCAAGTTGCCCTCGGTCTATCTCTTCGAATTTCTTTGTGAGTTCGCGGGCAACGCACACCCATCGTTCATCGCCTGCAAATTCGTGCAGCTGTTTGAGAAATCTCAGAAGCTTGTGCGGGCTTTCGTACACCACGGACGTAATGTCGGAATCGGCGATGGCCCTGATCCGCGTCTGGCGCCCTTTTTTGGGCGGAAGAAATCCCTCGAACACGAAGCGGTCGCAAGGCAGTCCGCAGGCGGCAAGCGCCGTCGTTAGCGCATCCGGGCCCGGTATTGCAGAAACCGTGTGACCGTTTTGATGGGCCGCCCGAGCCGCAAGAAATCCTGGATCTGAAATGCCCGGCATGCCGGCGTCTGAGATCAATGCGATGTTCAGTCCGCTGTTGAGTAGGTTCACAATGTGGCCAACCTTTTGGTGCTCATTGTGCTGATGAAACGAAAAGGTAGGTTTGTTGATTTGATAGTGCTGGAGCAGCACACCCGAGGTACGGGTATCCTCACAGGCAATCTGATCTACGGATTTCAACACTTCAGCCGCTCTTGGTGAAAAGTCGTTCAGGTTGCCGATCGGGGTTGCCACAAGGTAGAGAGTTGCCAAGCCAGGCGGATTATGAAATTTGCTGGAGTTTACCGGGTGTGCCCTAAATTCGATGCCGGGCGCCGGCTGAAAATTGATATCAAAGATAATAACAAAAACTTGTAGTTTAACCCGAATCCATAAAAGTATAAAAACAGATAAAACGTATGAATTTTAAGCCATCCGGAATAAATCACATGACAATCAGGGTAAACGAGATAGAACGTGCCGAACAGTTCTATGGTGACATTCTTGGATTTGAACTCGTAAAAAAGATGGGCCAAAGTATGGCCGTCTACAAAATCGGGAAGGAAGATACCCTCGTTATTGTTGAGGCTGAGACAAGTTATGATCCCAATTCGCGAGATTTCAGGGTAGATCATATCGGGTTTTATCTCGATTCGGCCGATCAGGTTGACGAGATGGCAACCTACCTGCGCGACAAGGAAGTGACCATCCTTAGCGGGCCGGCCAACAGAAAGAAAGGACGGTTTGTTTTCGCCTCCGACCCCGACGGCAACATGATTGAGTTCTTTTTTGAAGGCGAGTAATCACAAACGATATTCGTGAACTTTTCGTAGGTGGTTGTGACGAACTGTTAGGATTTGGCTTTGTGGCATGTTATTTGCTTCAAACTGAGAAAAACAAATTTTACAAAAGATGGCCGCACAGCGCCGGCTGGAAATCAACAAAAAGCTTTAATACCAGAAGTACTACAGATGAGTAAGAAACAGGCAGAAGAACAGGAAATGGAAATGAACGAGGCTGCAGAATTTTCCGGGCAGCATGAGTCAGAAGAAAGTATTGCAGACGATTTGCCTGAGGATGCCCGGAGCAATTCTGATACCGATCAGATTCTTTTAGATCAGCAAAATAAAATTAACGAGCTTGAGCAGGAACTTGAACAGCTGAAAGAAACCCAGCTAAGAAGGGCCGCGGAAATGGAGAATTTTAAAAAGCGTCTCCAGCGCGAAAGAGATCAGGTATTTCAGACATCAAAAGAGACATCCATAGAGGCTTTTTTACCGGTGTATGACGATCTGCTTAGAACCCTGAACGCACTCGAAAGTGCAAATGCCGACAAGGCGTACATCGACGGGATACGCCTGGTTGCTGAAAAATTTGAGGACGTGCTAAACCGGTACAATGTGGAAACCATCAATGAAACCGGCGTACCTTTTGATGTGGACCTGCACGATGCCCTGATGAGGCAGAAACCGGAGGATAATTCCATAGAAAGCGGAACCGTACTTCAGGTTTTTGAGAACGGATACAGAATGGGTGAAAAAACCCTCCGGCACGCAAAAGTAATTGTGAGTGAATAAGCAGGATGTAAGATGTCGAAAAGAGATTATTACGAAGTATTAGGCGTTGACAAAAGCGCAGGTGATGCCGAGCTGAAAAAGGCATACCGGAAGCTTGCCATGAAGTACCATCCCGACCGAAATAAAGGGGATGCCGAAGCAGAAAAGAAATTTAAGGAAGCGTCGGAAGCGTACGACGTTCTCCGGGATCCTCAAAAACGGCAGCGATACGACCAATTTGGTCATTCGGGTATGAATGGCGGTTTTGGCGGCGCTTCCGATTTTGGAAATGCCGATTTTGAAGACATCTTCAGTCGTTTCAGCGATATATTTGGCGCCGATATTTTTGGCGGCGATCCATTCGGCGGTGGCCGAAGCCAAAGCAGGCGACGCAGAGGTACCGGTCGGCCAGGTGCGGACATGAAGCTGCATGTTGAACTTTCGCTTGAGGAAATAGCAGAGGGTGTTGAAAAAACCCTGAAGGTGAAAAAACAGGTGAAGTGTGATGCCTGTAACGGCACCGGTGCGGAAACCGAATCTGATTTCGAAACCTGCGGTACCTGTAGTGGTGTCGGAGAAGTTCGCCAGGTGTCGAGAACCATGTTTGGGCAGTTTGTAAATGTGCAACCCTGCCCAACCTGCAGCGGCGAAGGACGCATCATCCGCAACCGCTGCACATCCTGTGGCGGGGAAGGCCGTGTGAAAAGTGAGGAAAAAATTAAGGTGAACATTCCATCCGGTGTTGCCAATGGTAATTACATCACCCTGCGCAGACAGGGGAATGCTGGAGTACGCGGTGGTGAGCCAGGCGATTTAATTGTTCTGATTGAAGAAATTGAACACGAACATTTTGAGCGTGATGGAAACGACATTTTCTACGACCTGAACCTGAGCATTCCTGATGCTATCCTGGGTACCGAAGTGAAAGTGCCAACTCTGAAGGGACAGGCCAAGGTGAAGATTGAACCCGGAACTCAGCCGGGAAAACTGCTTAGAATGAAAGAACGTGGAATCCGCGGCCTAAATAACTCCGGTACAGGAGATCAGTTTATCCGTGTGAATGTCTACGTACCAAAAGATCTTACCGCAGAAGAGCGCAAGCACATTGAAGCCCTGAGAGGAGAGAAACACTTTGATCCCTCTGAAGCAAGGGAGCGTGAAAAAAGTTTCTTCTCCAAAATTAAGGACGTCTTCGGATAGTACTGTAAAATCCGTTTATCCAACTGTACGGAATGTAAGGGCCATGGTAGATTGGCAGCTTCTTTCAGCACAGCTTTAATACCTTTGTCCAGAACGATTGCTTGACAGGAGGGCTGGGGTATTTACACTCACAGTTTGATTTGTAAATGATTTCCGGGATTCTTTTACAGAGTCTACAAGCTTGCTGTGTTTCTAAAAAACCAAAGATTATCGCGAATACTGCAACGGTTCTATGAGAGACGCCAGATCGTATCCATTATGATTTGAGACAGCTGTGTACCAGTTACCATCCCACGTCCATGAAACCACGTGGTGGTTTTCGATTTCAGCTACGTAGAAGTCAGTATTCGATTTGCAATGCTCCACAGCTTCATCATGCCTTTTTAAGGCTTCATGCGTATAAATCTTATCTATTTCGAAGGCGAATACAAATATAGTCTCGTCAATATCAGGCTGATAATAGCCAAGCAGGGGCGTTTGAAAACCATTGTAGAAGTCAGCAATAAACAGTCCCGCAAACTCGGCTCCGGAAATCGGTGGTACGGTCATGTTAATTCCGTGATCATCAAGCAGATGTTTCTCTGCCTCCGCCAGGGATGAGGTTCTGAAGTGTGGTTCGGAAAGCTTTCCGTGGCTGTTCAGGAAGTGAATTGCGGTGTAATTCTCAACAATCTCCTGTTGAAGAACTGCATTGCCTGTAGTTCTGTCGAGGAGTTCTACCGTTGTTAACGTTATGAAAAGGATTACTGCTGCCGCGGCAATGTATCTGAATGCAGGCTTCCAAAGTGAAACTCTTTCGGATTTATAGAGTCTTCCGGGAGGAAGATCTTGTTTTGTTTCTGATGCAGGGATATCACGGAGCTGATCTTCATTCTGAGCATCGCTGATTAAATCCAGCACTTTTTTACGCAAATGAGGGGGAGCTTTAACTCGTGAAAGGCGTTTGGCTAGAAGTTCTTTTACAAGAATGGCGCTTTCGTACTCGTCACGAACTTCTTTATTTGTTTCCAGGAATGCAAAAAAGGCATTTCTTTCTTCTTCTGTAGCTTCGCCGTCTACAACTGCGGGTAATAAATCAAGCGCCTGTTTCTTTGTCAGCTTGTCCATAAATTACTGCACGGGTATGAACGTTTACGTCGTGTCCGGTAGTCAAAGATGAATTTCGATTTCCGGTTTATTAAGGTCAAAACGAAAAGAGTTTGCCGATCATTCAATAAAACGGGGTTTTTATATTTACATAATTTCAGAAGTAAACGTAATCGTTGCAGTGAGTTATCGGCTCTGAATAGCTTTAAAAAATAACCAAGGTGCTTTGTTTTCGGGCGCGCACTGAAAACATTGAGATTTTTTGAGAGTGGGATGTTCGAGTTCAAATTCATAAGCGTGAAGTGCGATATTGCCGTCAGACTTATTTTTACCGTACTTGCGATCGCCTGCTACCGCATTTCCTGCCTCGGCAAACTGAACCCGGATCTGGTGCGCGCGTCCGGTAATCAGGTTTATTTTAACAAGCGAAAACCCGCCGGTTTTCTCAAGAGTTTCAAAGGTAAGTGTTGATTCTTTTGCCCCGGGTGTTCCTTTTGACACCGCGCGAGTCACGTTGCTCTCAGTATCTTTTAGCAGATGGTGCGACAGATATCCATTTTTCGGTGCATTACCCTCAACCACAGCGAGGTAGGTCTTTTTGACTTTTCGTTTTCGAATCTGATCGCTGATTCGTGATGCTGCCTTGGAGGTCTTGGCCAGTACCATTACACCGCTAACCGGCCTGTCGAGTCTGTGTAGCAATCCGAGAAATACGTTTCCCGGTTTATCATATTCTCGCTTAATGTACTCTTTGCAAAGTGTGAGTATGTCGGGTTTGCCGGTATGATCTTCCTGCGAAAGTACACCCGAAGGCTTGTGTACTACGAGGAGGTGATTATCCTCATATAAAATTGTGATATCGGGTTTGGTTCCGGTTTTTTTCAATGGATTGCTTTTTTTACACGGCCGGTTGACCACTTGAATAGTTATTGTGACAGCAGTGAAATATAAACTTTTACGGCGGCTTTCGGTTTTCTTATTTTATCAGACGGAGATATCCCATGTCTATATCCATCGAAGAAAAAATAGCTCATTTACCGCAGAAACCGGGTGTGTATCAGTTCAAAGACGGCCGCGGGAACCATCTCTACGTAGGGAAAGCCAAAAAACTGAGAAACCGGGTGAGATCCTATTTTCAGGATTCGCGCAGTCATGACGGACGGATCCGGGTGATGGTTTCAAAAATAGAAGATGTTGAAGTCATTGTTACGGATTCGGAAGCTGAGGCACTGATCCTTGAAAATAATCTGATAAAACGTTTTCAGCCACGCTACAACATCATGTACCGCGATGATAAATCGTATCCCTACATTTGCATAACCAGGGATTCCAAGGCGAGGGTTTATCCCACCAGAACGGTAGTCAGTGATGGTAGTAAATACTTTGGCCCATACGATCATGTTGGCCATATGAAGCGAATGCTGGAAACTATCCGCAAAACATTTGGACTTTGTACCTGCGCGGTATCTCCGAAAATGATCGACAAATCGCGGGGAGTGCCGAAATGGCATTCCTGTTTCGACGATTACCTGAAAAATTGTTCCGGTGATTGGGATCCCCGGGAGTACAATTCGGCAATGGAGAAAGTAGAGAGGCTTTTATCTGGCAGAACGGACGACCTGATCCGCGAGGTAAAAGAGGAGATGGAGATCGCATCGTCAGCGATGGAGTTCGAGCAGGCGGCCAGGCTGCGCGACAGTATGATCTCTCTTCAGAAGTACAATCAGAAAATGAAAATGGTGGCAAACAGGGATGTACATCGTGATGTGTTTGCCATTGAGGTGGATGACGAACTTGGTGAAGCCTGCGGGGTACTGTTCAAAATCAGGGAAGGTAAGCTGATCGGAAAATTCCACCGGTTTTTAAAGAATATTGAGGAGACCCCGAAAAATATAATCATGCAGTCGTTTGTGGAAGATTATTATACGGGCCAGATGGCGGGTGCCATTCCCGATGAAGTATATATCAGCCATGAGATGGAGGATGACGATCCGCTTCTTGAATATTTATGGGAGCAGCGCGGGAAAAAAGTGCCTATCCATGTGCCGCAGATTGGTGAGAAAAGGCAGCTTATTAAAATGGCCATTACGAATGCCAGGCTGAATCTTGGCGAGCGGAAACTTGAGAAACAAAAAGCGGAGCGGGAACGGATACCACAATCAGTGAAAGACCTGAAAGAGTATCTGCGTTTGCAACGGCTGCCACGTCGAATTGAATGCTTCGATAATTCCAACACTCAGGGAACTGATCCGGTGGCCTCGATGGTAACTTTTGTGGATGCGCAGCCAAGAAAAAGCGAATACAAAAGATTTAAAATCAAAACGGTTGAAGGCCCGGATGACTATGGCTCAATGAGGGAAATTGTGAAGAGGAGATATTCCAAAATAAAAAAAGAGAAGCTGCAGCCTCCCGACCTGATTTTGATTGACGGTGGCAGGGGGCAGTTAAATGCCGCGCTTGAAGCGCTCGACGAAATTGATTTCCGTTATAACTGTGAAGTTGCAGGCCTTGCAAAAAGACTCGAAGAAGTTTTTTTACCCGACAGCGCAGATCCTGTCATGATTCCAAAAACTTCATCCGCACTCAAACTTTTGCAAAGAGCAAGGGATGAAGCTCACAGGTTTGCAATTACCTACCACAGAAAAAAAAGATCACATCGGACATTAAAAACAGAATTGACGGATATCGAAGGGGTGGGAGAGGTAACAGCCAAAAAACTACTGGAAGAGTTTGGGTCTGTATCCAATATTAAGAAAAGAGATCTTCGTGAATTACAGGACTTTTTGGGAGAGAAAACCGGTGCCGCTGTCTACAACCACTTCCATTGACCTTATCGATGGCTTAACATGAAGATGTGATAGAATGGGTGTCTCCGAAAGCGTATCATCAACATATAACGTGTGAATTGTAAAAAGTTTGCTGAAATTTCGGCAGACATGAAACAACGGCATAATCTGTGCAGTACATATAATACACATCTGATTATCCATGAATGTTAAACGGTTTTAAACTGTTTTTGTAAGTAGATGTGTCATATCATAAATTACGTATAGCCATGAAACTTAAAACAACTGAATACATACCATCCAATTACGAGCAGATGCAGGATAAAGAACTCGTACACCTTTTCAGAAAAAAGGATGACCAGCTTGCGTTTCGTGAACTGATGAACAGGCATCAGTCGAAGATATATTCCTACATCTTCAGTATGATTCAGAATCGTGAAGTGGCTAATGATATTTTTCAGGAGACCTTCACCAAGGTCATTACCAAAATGGATGATACCTACAATGAGCAAGGTAAATGGATCGCATGGGTGATGCGGATTGCGCATAATGCAACAATTGATCATATCAGAAAACAAAAACGATTTGTTGACGTTAGTAGCTCGTACGACAAAGAATCGAAAACAGATTTTTACGACAGATTGCCAGATGAGGACGCAATTGGTCAGCAGGAAAAAATGGAGCTGGATGAGTCAACGTCAAGTTTGTTGAAGCACATCTCCAACCTGCCAGAAGAGCAGCGAACGGTGGTAATGTTGAGGCACTATTATGAGATGCCATTTAAAGAGATAGCAGAATTAACGGATGTATCAATTAATACTGCACTTGGTCGAATGCGCTACGCTCTGATTAATCTTCGTAAAATGTTCGATGAAGAACGTGAGAAGGAATCAAATAACGTATGAGTAAAAAGGATATAAGCAGTATAACGTATCTCTTCAATGAGATGGACCCATCTGAAGAGATGGAATTTGAAAGGCAAGTTGAGGAAGACGCGAACCTGTTGATAGAGGTTGAGTCATTTAAAAAAGTGAATGAGCGGCTCAGCGAACTTCCGAAATTTTCTGCCCCGGAGTCTGTACTGAATTCGGTTATGCAGGATGTTTCATCGAAGGGGATGAAACCGACTTCGGGGAAAAAATTCCCCTTTTATTACACTGCGGCAGCACTGATCATTGCCGGTTTCACTGCCGGTGCACTACTGCTCGATAACGGTGCCGAACAAGTTAATAACGAGCATGCCGCATCAGCCGGATTGCCTGTTCTTCAGCTCGAAACTCACGCCACTTCAGCTGTTTCACAATCTGAAAATAGTCGACAGGTAGCCCCATGGGTCGACAATAATGAAGTCTTACGATTCTCTGATCGCTTCAGGAATGTGGAGTCTGCATCAATCGACTCGATTCTTCGCGACAGTTATCAGCGATTAACTCCTGTTACTGACCCTCAGCAAAGTCGATACTACCAAAGAAATCTGCATCTTACTGGGTCCAGACAGTAGCTCGATCTCTCCTTTTATTAATCAGCAAGTCATCAATAATTTGAGCCATATAAGACGCTATGGACATGTTTTCCACGATGATTTGTGAATAACTAATTTTGGTTACGGCTCACATGAGAGTTATATTCGTGAGATAATTATCATCAAAATTTCCCTGTAAAGCGAATGGGTAAAATCATCTCTGTCGCCAACCAAAAAGGCGGTGTAGGCAAAACGACGACGGCCATTAATCTGGCTGCGAGTTTGGCCGCAATTGAACATTCTACGTTAATTATTGATATTGACCCGCAGAGTAACTCTACGAGCGGGTTGGGTATTGAGCCAAAAACAGTTTCGAATTCTGTTTACGAAATTATGGTAGGCGGTGTGGAAGTTAACGACTCTATCCGGGAAACCGAGCTTCCTTTCCTCGATCTTATTCCGTCTCATATCAATCTGGTGGGTGCGGAAATTGAAATGGTTGACCGTAACCGGCGGGAGAGGATTTTGAGTAATGCTATAGTGCCCGTTAAAGACAAATACGATTTTATAATTATTGACTGCCCCCCTTCCCTGGGCCTGTTGACAATAAACGCTCTAACGGCATCCGATTCCGTTTTGATTCCGGTACAGTGCGAATATTTTGCTCTCGAGGGCCTTGGACAGCTGCTGAATACGATCAAAATTGTTCGCCAGCATCTAAATCCCGAACTGGATATTGAAGGAGTACTTCTGACAATGTACGACACCAGAACAAGGCTTTCGAACCAGGTTGCGGAGGAAGTGAAAAGATATTTTGATGACCGGGTATTTCAATCGATAATCGCACGAAATGTACGCCTGGCTGAAGCACCAAGCTTCGGAAAACCTGCCATTTTATATGATGCAACCAGCGTGGGATCAAAAAATTACCTTTCTTTGGCGCGAGAGATAATTCAAAGAAACAGGAAACTGTTTAAAGGTAGTCCCGCACTCACTAAACAGGGGTAACAATGGCAAAAAAAGTTTTAGGCCGTGGACTCGGGGCTTTTTTCCCTGATTATGAAGATGAGAGATCGGAAGGCAAGAAGGCTTCATCTAAAACAAAAACAGCAGTACCAATCGAACCTGCTGAACGTGTAAATGTGGTTCTCGACATTCCTGTAAACCACATCAGGCCGAATCCCCACCAGCCTCGATCAGAGTTCAAAGAAGAAGCCCTCGAGGAACTCGCATCATCCATTAAAGAACATGGACTCATTCAGCCGATTACCGTTCGTTACCTCGGAGAACGGCGTTTTGAGCTCATTAGCGGTGAACGCAGGCTCCGCGCTACCAAAATGGCGGGAATAAGTGAAATACCCGCATACATCAGAGAAGCAAACGATGAGCAGATCATCGCTTTTGCACTTATCGAAAACATTCAGCGGGAGCAGCTTAATCCCATTGAAATTTCCCTCGGATACCAGCGGCTAATAGATGAGTGTGGATATACCCAGGGTGAAGTAGCTAGTAAAGTGGGCAAAAACAGGACTACAGTCACCAATATGCTGAGGCTTCTGCAGCTTCCCGACTTTATTCAGGCCGCGTTGAGAGATGAGTCGATCAGCACTGGGCATGCAAGAGCATTAATCAATCTAAAGAGTGAAGCCGACCAGAAAAAAATCTTGAAAAAAATTCTTTCCGGATCGTTATCGGTACGACAAACTGAAGAGTTGGTTCGCTCGTTCGAAAAGAAGAACGAACAAACAAGATCAGAAAAACCGCCTGTGAAGGAGTCAAATCCTTTTTTGGATGATATTTCCAAAAGGCTTAGAAATACACTCAGCACCAAGGTTAGCGTGAAGGCGAAAGCCAAAGGAGGAGAAATCCGGATTGAGTACTATTCAGATGATGACCTTGAAAGACTAATGCAGATGTTTGATGAAATGGCTTAGCTCTTTTGCCCTCATGATTTTGCTGCTGCTCAATTTTTCCGGGCCTGCTGCGGCACAAACGCAAAACAATTCTCAATACGATTTGTTACAGCGCGATTACCATCTTCTCGAAAAGAGGTATTTCGACACCATCAATGAAGCTATTGATGAGGAGCTTCGAGGTGATGATAATGCTAACTATGAGTTTCCCGAACCGCGTTCAGTGATGTTTAAATCGATGATATTGCCTGGCTGGGGGCAAGTAGTGAACAAGCAGGCATGGAAGGTGCCAATTATTTACGGGCTTTTTGCAGGCATTGGATTTTATTCTATTTATTTGAACGATCAGTACCAGGATTACAGGGCTGCTTACTACAATAGTTTTGCTGAAAACAACGATTTCAGATTTGGTCCAACTCCCGAGCGCCTGGCAGGTATAGCCCCAAACCAGCTTCAGAGTAATAGAGACAGTTTCAGAAATCAGCGGGATTTCATGTTCGTTGTTTTAGGGCTGGCTTACGGCCTAAATGTTTTAGATGCTTATATTTTTGCACATATGCGAAGTTTTGATGTGTCGGACGACTTATCAGCACGAACAAAGCTTCAGCCCGCGCTGCTGGCTGATGGCAGTCCGGGTATCTCACTTTCATTTTCACTACACAACAAAAGATAATCTATATGACTGCACCTGAATTCTTTAGTGAAGAAAATAAACCATCCGACCATTTTGATGCAGACAGTAATCAGGACCTTTGGAGTATTTTTAAAATCATGGGAGAGTTTGTTGATGGTTATGATAAGCTATTCAGGGTGGGTCCCTGTGTTTCAGTATATGGCTCGGCAAGACTGAAACCGGGCAGTAAGTACTATGATATGGCGATGGAAACCGCTGAATTAATCACTGAAAACGGATTTGGAGTGATTACCGGTGGAGGCCCGGGTATTATGGAAGCAGGCAACCTCGGTGCGCACAATAAAGGCGGCAAGTCGGTAGGCTTGGGTATCGAACTTCCTTTCGAACAGGGGACGAATCAATATGTACACCCGAAGTACGAAATCAATTTTAAGTACTTTTTTGTGCGAAAAGTGATGTTTGTGAAGTATGCGCAGGGGTTCATAGTCTTTCCCGGCGGTTTTGGAACGTTGGATGAACTATTCGAAACCCTTACTTTAATACAAACTGAAAAAATAAAGCGTATTCCCATTGTATTGATAGGTACCGATTTCTGGGATGGGCTTGTAACCTGGCTGAAAGAAAAGCTGGGGGATAAGGGATTAATTAGTAAGGAAGATATGAACCTCTTCTATTTAACGGACGATCACGTAGACGCCGTTAGATACGTGTGTGATTTTTACAAAAAACAGAGGCCAGAGCCCAATTTTTAGTGCTATGAAACTTTTAGCCTTGATCAGAGTTTTTAATTAACAACCGATGCTTAATGATTTTCTTGATAAAATTTCACTATGTTAAGCACGTTTAGAAGGACAGAAACATAACCAATCAAATCAACATGAAATCTATTAACATATTAATATCGCTGATTGCCGTCTTTGCATTCACGTTGGTGGCGGCAGAAACATCTCAAGCTCAGGAAGATGCCCGGGCAGAGGCCATACAGCTCTACAACCAGGCACAAGAGCTTGCCGGAGACCGTGACTTTTCCGGAGCGATAGACCTATTCCGAGATGCTCTTGAAATAGCCCGTGAAAACAATATCGATGATATTGTAGAACTGGTTGAAGGCAATCTCCCGCAGGTGGCAAGAAGCCGGGCTTCTGCTGCATATAGCCAATATCAGAGTGAAAGAACGCTAGAGTCTATTAACAGCTCAATTCGTCATTTCGATGCTGCTAGAGAAATCGGGGAAGAGTTCAACAATCAAGAAGTTTCGCAGTGGGCAACTGCCGCAATACCCCAGCTTTACTACATCCGCTCAGTATTGCACTTTAGAGCTGATAATCATAGTGATGCGGTAGAGGATCTGAATACGGCTATGGGATTGAATGCGAACTATGCTGTGGCGTACTATCAGAAAGGCATTGTTATGAAAGCCATGCATCCAGACAATTTGGATATGTTTATGCCATGGTACGATCAGGCAATTGAGGTTGCACAACGGATAAATGATACCAGGACACTGAATAATGCAAGGAACTCAGCTCGCGATGAACTTATTTTTAGAGCTGTTAATCTTGCTGACCAGCGCCAGTATTCGAGGGCCATTGAGTTACTTGAAAAAGTTGAAAGCTATGATCCAAGCTCCGCTACCGCCCATTACCGGCTTGCTGAGATCCACAACAATAGAGGCAACTGGGATGCGGCTATCCGGCACGCAAACCGCTCACTTGAGCTCGAAACTGGTGGTGTAACCGACAGGGCCAAAATCTACTTTGAGCTTGGCACAGCCTACAAAGGAAAAGGTGATAAGGAAAACGCCTGCAGCGCTTTTGAAAATGCCCGATTCGGCGACTTTACAGAGCCTGCAAACCATGAGCTTCAGTTCGAGCTGAGATGCGAAGGCCACACAGCCAGCAACAGATAAGAAAGACATTTATAAAAGATGTTGAAAAAGCCCTCCATTGAGGGCTTTTTTTATGCTAATTTGTTTTAAGTAATTCTCAAAGCAGGGTTGCGATATGACTCAAAAACAAATATTGCCATACCTGATGATAGCAGGTGCCGCGGCGCTTTGGGGTAGCATCGGAATTTTTGTTGGTTTTCTGAATGATGAAGGCTTTTCATCCCTTGAAATTGTGGCTTGGCGGGTAATCACAGCTGCTCTATTTCTTTCTATATATTTACGGATTTGTAATCCCAATCTCCTGAGAATCAAGCCATCACACATTCGATATTTTGTTGGCACCGGAATTTTAAGTATCAGCTTTTTTAACTGGTGTTACTTTACCGCTATTCGCGAAACCTCACTTTCGGTGGCCGTAGTTTTGCTTTACACGGGTCCTGCTTTTGTCGTGATATTATCGCGCATGTTTTTGAATGAAAAGCTGACCGGACAAAAAATAGTGGCACTCTTGATAACAATACCCGGGATCTTACTCGTTGCAGAATTGATTCCCGAAGGAGGAACCTTTACCGCATACGGAATTCTGACCGGAATCGGGGCTGGTTTTGGCTATGCACTTTATAGCATTTTTAGCAAAGCGGCACTCGTAAAGTATCCACCTATGACGATCATTTTCTACAGTTTCCTAACCGCTTCCATTTTTCTGCTGCCATTCAGTGGAATTTTCTCACAACAGACCATCGAGCGGCTTTCGAATCCAAACATAGTACTAATGATAGCCGGTATGTGTCTTTTGCCAACTATACTGGCTTATCTGCTTTACACTGAAGGGCTTAAGCGCATCGAAGCGGGCAAGGCATCTATCACAGCCATGCTCGAGCCGGTAACCGCCGCACTGATTGGAGTATTTGTGTTTGAAGAAATTCTGACTGCTCTACAGATTACCGGGATTATTCTGGTTCTTGTATCGGTATTAATGATTCAAATGAAGCGAACCAAAAATCTTCAGGTAACATGATTGTAAGTAAAGATTCGGTTAGTGAATTACTTAATCGTGTACAAATCTCTTTCCCCTTGGTGCGAACTTGGGTATCTTTTTGCCCACTAATAAACCTGCACTCATATCAAATAATTATTCATGTCTGACCAACTTGCTCAGCGCTGTGTAAATACTCTTCGAACCTTATCAATGGATGCTGTTCAGACCGCAAATTCGGGCCATCCCGGTATGCCGATGGGAATGGCTGATGTCGCTTACGTACTCTGGACGAAATTTTTTAAGCACAATCCCAATAATCCGGGATGGTTCGATCGCGACAGGTTTATCCTTTCAGCCGGACACGGATCCATGCTTATTTATTCCCTTTTGCATCTCACCGGATATGATGTTTCGCTCAAAGAGATTAAAAACTTCCGTCAGCTTGGCAGTATCACTCCGGGGCACCCCGAATTCGGACTTACGCCTGGCGTGGAAACCACCACGGGTCCGTTGGGGCAGGGTTTCGGTACGGGAGTCGGAATGGCCATGGCCGAGGCGTTTATGGCAGAAACCTTCAATAAGGATTCGCACAAAGTTGTTGACCATTTTACGTACGCGATTGTGAGTGATGGCGACTTGATGGAGGGGATATCACACGAGGCGGCATCGATGGCAGGCCACCTGAAGCTGAGCAAGCTGATATATCTGTATGATTCGAACAATATTTCCATCGACGGATCTACCGACCTTGCCTTTACCGACAATACAAAAATGCGTTTCCAATCCTATGGGTGGGACGTTCAGGTGATCGACGGCCACAATCATAATGAAATTGAACAGGCCATTCTCAATGCGCAAAAAACTGAAACACCGTCGCTAATCGAATGCCGTACCCACATCGGATTTGGCAGCCCGAATAAGCAGGATTCGGCCGCTTCGCATGGTTCGCCGCTGGGTGAGGAAGAGATTCGCCTAACAAAGGAGAATCTTGGCGAGGATCCGGACAAGAAGTTTCATATTCCGGATGATGTTCTTAACGAATACCGAAAAGCCATTGAAAATGGAACTAAAGCCGAGAATGACTGGAACGATAAGCTCTCGGATTATGAGAAAGTGTATCCCGTAGATGGCGTCAGTTTCAAAGAGTATGTATCACGCAACCTGCCTGATAAGTGGAATGAAGTTCTACCGAATTTCGAGGCGGATGCAAAGGGAATGGCAACCCGAAAGGCTTCAGGTGCTGTTCTTAATGAGATTGCAAAACACGTGTTCAATCTGCTTGGAGGGTCGGCTGATCTTACAGGGAGTAATAACACCGAACTTTTCGACAAGGGCATTTTCAGGCCGGGTAACTACTCTGGAAGAAATGTTCACTACGGTGTAAGGGAGCACGCTATGGGTGCGGCACTGAACGGGCTCGCCCTGCACGGAGGCGTGATACCTTACGGAGGTACGTTTCTTGTTTTTTCTGACTACAACAAACCTGCAATCAGGATTGCGGGACTCTCCAAAATCCCCTCAATTTTTGTGTTTACCCACGACAGTATCGGGCTTGGAGAAGACGGTCCTACACACCAGCCCATTGAGCACCTGGCCGCACTGCGGGCTACGCCCAACGTGCAGGTGCTGAGGCCGGCCGATGCCAATGAAACCGCCTATGCTTGGAAATGCGCCATTGAGAAAGATGACGGTCCTTCCCTGCTCGCTTTAACTCGTCAAAACCTTCCGACCCTCGACCGTACTGTTTACGGCAGCGCAAAGGGAACGGAAAAAGGAGCCTATATTCTTAAAAAGGAGAGTGCTGGTGAACTCGACCTGATTTTAGTGGCATCGGGATCGGAGGTACAACTGGTTCTCGATGCATCAGAACTTCTCGAGAAGAAAGGAGTATCGGTTCGGGTAGTGAGTATGCCATGCTGGGAGCTGTTTGAAGCTCAAGACAGTGAGTACAGAGATGAAGTGCTGCCTCCTAAGGTAAAACGGCGTGTTTCGGTTGAAGCGGCATCCACTTTTGGCTGGCACAAGTGGGTAGGTTCGGAGGGAATGGCCATCGGAATTGACCGCTTCGGAGAGTCGGCGCCATATCAGCATGTGTACGAACACCTTGGCCTTACACCGGAGAAAATCGCTGAAAAAGCTGTGTCACTGTTAAGTAAGTGATTTGGGCGGATCTGTTTTGTGGATGGTAGTAAAGGTGACGTCATCAAGCGGTTTTTCATCTCCCAGGAAAAGCTCAATCGAAGATTGAATCTTCTGCGTGATGGATTTGGCCCTCAGCGATCCATAAATGGAAAGCAGGCCTTCCAGTTTCTCTTCACCAAACTCATCACCCTTGTCGTCGCGAAGTTCAATCAGCCCGTCGGTGTATAAAAGCAGGCTGTCGCCCGGTTCAAACTGAAACTTTTTCTCCTCCAGAGATTTCTTCAGCATTTTTGTGGAGGTCATACCCAGGGCAAAACCGTCTGTCTTAAGACGAAATGTGGCATCATGCTTTTTGCTGAAAACAATCGGAATGTTGTGGCCGGCACGGCTGAAAAGGAAATGATCTTCATTGTGGGGAAAGAAAGCTGCACAGGCAGTTACGAAAGTCTTATCCTGCTTATCAGATTTCACGTAGTCGTTCAGTTCAAGGAAGAGCTCTTTCGGACTGGGCTGTAATTTGTTGATAAGCAGATGTACCAGTGCCTGAATCCGAACCATGTACAAAGCAGCGCTCATTCCCTTGCCTGAAACATCGGCGATCACCACATAGGTGCCTTTCTCCGTTTTGATAATGTCCACATAATCGCCGCCCACTTCCTGTGCTGTAGCGGCGAATGAACAGGCCTCTACCTGCCCAATTTGTATGTAGGAAGGAGGAAGCAGGCTAAGCTGTATTTCGCGGGCAAAATCGAGTTCTTTCTGAACATCCGACTTCTCGAGAAGCTCAATGAGCAGTATCACCAAAATTGCTATGAACGACAATGGAAGCAGCAGCGGCTGGTATATACCGATTATGGAGAAAATGAAGTGTACAACAAAGCTGACAAGAGAAATCCCGAAAATTAGCCTTCTAACTGGGTTCAGCCTTTTTGTGAGTGCCGAGAGCAGACTAAGAAACTTTTGAAATACCGGGATTTTTTCTGCAGGAAGCTCGGGGTTGGTTTCCCTGAGGGCATCATAATAGAGTTCTTTAAGCCGCTCCGAATCAGACTGAAATTCACGCCCAAGCTGGCGCGAGTTCATTCCGCTTACATACTCCCTGTAAAAGGCTTTGGTACTATATTGCGATTTGGCTTCGTTTTTTAATCCCATTCAACAAAATAAAAATGTATCGGTTCAACTACTCTACGGATAATCAGAATAAAAGTTTACCGCGCCAGTTAAACGGGAAATTCTTCTGATTTTCTGTAAACGGTTGCTTTCATTAATGCCAGCAGCTCCTCGTTTTCGTCTGTTACCTTTACCTCAAACAGCCCTGTTTTATGCGACAGGTTGATGCATGAGGATGCGGCAATTAGTGTATTGCCGGAACTGCTTTTTTTGGTATAGGAGATAGAGTTTTCAATGGCAAGTGATACTCGGCCATACGTGGCTGCTGAGAATGCAAGTGCGCTGTCGGCAAGAGAAAATACGATGCCGCCGTGGGTTACATAAAATCCGTTCAGCATCTCTTCAGTAACCTTGCAGGAGATTTTACAGTAACCCTCACGAACGTCCAGAAGCTGAATGCCCATCCAGCGGCTGAAGGCATCATTCTCCATCATATGAGCTACGATTTTGTACGGGCGCGTATCTTTCAGGTCAGCCATAAAACGTTTCGCCATTTCTTACCTTACGTTTTAGCAGTGGATTCGGCCTGTAGCGGTCTTCGCGATATTCAACCTGAAGGCTGCTCATCCAATCGAGAACCCTGCTCGGTTTGAGTTCGTCTGCCCACTCAAGCAATCCCTTCGGATAATTTACGCCGTTGGTCATGGCGAGGTCTACATCCTTTACTGAAGCCACGTTCATAAAAACGGCATCAGCCGCTTCATTGATGAGCATGGCCAATATGCGGTAAAGAATCTTTTCACCCAGTTCTTTGTCCTTAACCGGTTCCAACTTGGCTGCTCCCTCGCGGTAGTCGTAAAACCCGATGCCCGTCTTTTTGCCAAGTCTGCCGGCTTCAACCAGCCGTTTTTGTGTAAATGAGGGTTTAAAGCGAGGATCATAGTAAAACTCCTTAAAAACCGATTCAGTCACCTTGTAATTGACGTCGTGGCCGATCAGATCCATCAGCTCAAAAGGCCCCATTTTGAAGCCTCCCAATTCCTTCATTGCCCAGTCGATTGTTGCATGATCGGCAATTCCTTCCTCGTAAATTCGGAGCGCTTCACCGTAAAAAGGCCGGGCTACGCGGTTTACGATAAAACCGGGTGTATCCCTGGCAATCACGGTCACTTTTTCCCATGAATCGATCAGGTTCCTCGTCTTTTCGGTTACGGATGGGTCCGTTGAAATACCCGGAATAATTTCCACGAGTTTCATCAGTGGTGCAGGGTTAAAAAAGTGTACGCCAAGAAAACGTTCTGGTTTTTTTAGAGCGGATGAGATGGAAGCGATCGACAGGGAAGAGGTATTGGACGCGAGCAGCGCGTCGGCCGGCACAAGTTCTTCAATTCTCTGAAAGACTTCTTTTTTAATTGCCAGGTCTTCCACAATGGCTTCGATGACGAATTCGCAGCCCGTGAACTTTTCTATATCGCCGGTGAACGTAATTTTTTGGAGAATGGAGTTTACCTCATTACGGGTCATCCGTTCCTTTTCAACCTGGCGGTTCAGGATCTTTTTTAGCCCCTTTTCCGAATTCTCAAGCTGATTTGGATTGGTATCATATAGAATTACCTGGTGCTCGTATGTTGCAGCAATTTGCGCAATTCCGGTTCCCATGGTGCCAGCCCCTAAAACTCCAATACGTGTCTTGTTAGTCAATTCCTTATCTGTTTAATGTTTTCTGAATAGCAGTCAAAAAATAAGCAATAAGAAGGCAAAACCAAGGTTTTATAGATGAATGCGAAAAGTGATATCATAATGATATCAATGCTATAGTTTAGTATGACTAATATGAAAAATGTACTTATCAGAAATATAGAAGAAGAGCTCCTTGATAGGTTAAAGGAAAAGGCTGCAGCGAATAAAAGATCACTACAGGCTGAGTTAAAGAATGCACTCGAAGTTTATGCAGGACCTCCAAAAATCGAGGTAGTGAAAAGAATTAAAGAAATACAGGATTCATTTAAAAAAAGGAATATTGTATTCTCAGATTCTGCTGAAGAGATCAGAAAGATGCGTGAGAGCCGATGATTAGTGTGGTAGTTGATGCTTCAGTTGCTGTAAAATGGTTCTTACATGAAGATAGAAGTGACGAAGCAATCCGGATATTGGAGCAAGACTACCACTTTATTGCGCCTTCATTTCTTAAACTTGAATTTGATTCAGTGCTGGGTAAATGGAACAGAAGCGGGAGGCTAGAAATTTCGAAATCGAAAGAGATCAGGAAACTGTTCAGTGGCATTTACATCCACTACGTGGCTGAAGAAACTATCAGCTCACTAGCATTTGAGTATTCTTCTTTCCTGCCCATTACATTTTATGATGCCTTGTATCTTTCAATTGCAAAGGTTTACAACTGTACAATGGTTACATATGATAAGAATTTGATCAGTGCGGTAGCAGGTACTGATCTTGAAAACCATCTGTCGGAACCTTGAACTAACTACCCCTGTATTGCGGTTTTCTTTTTTCCAGAAATGCTGCCACACCCTCCTTGTAATCTGCAGTTTTGCCCGCTTCGCTCTGGAGTTCAGCTTCGAGGGCAAGCTGCTGTTCAAGAGTATTTTCAAAAGTCCGGTTAATGGCTTTTTTGTATAAGCCAAATCCCCGTGTTGGCAATGACGCGAGTTTTGAAGCAACCTGGTGCACTTCACTGTCGAGTGCAGCTGTATCTACCGCTTTGTAGATCAGTCCATATTCTACAGCGGTTTCGGCCGGAATCTTTTCATCAAGAAGGTAGATGGAGTTGGCCCGAGCAATACCTGTGAGACGGGGTAAAAACCAGGTGCCTCCGCTGTCGGGAATGAGCCCGATTTTACTGAATGCCTGTACAAACAGCGCTTCTTTCGCTGCGATCACGATATCACATGCGAAGGCGATATTGGCACCTGCACCGGCTGCTGTGCCCTGAACGGCACAAACAACAGGTTTTTCAAGGTTTCGTATTGCCAGGATTACCGGATTATATGTGGTTTCGACTGTATCGGAAAGTGCATACTCCGGTTCGTTTTTTTCACGTTCTACCACCTCAGGCAGGTCCTGACCCGCACAAAATGCCTTTCCATTGGCTTTCAAAATTACACAGCGAACATGTTCCGAGCCTGCTTCTTTGAGAGCTTTCTGCAACTCAAGGGCCATTGGTTCAGTAAAACTGTTAAATTTCTCCGGCCGGTTCAATGAAATGGTGAGAATTTGATCTTTCTGTTCGCTTAGAATGAGGGACATTTTTAGTCTGCGTTTAATTCTTCTCAATAGTGACGGAAAATAGCTTCCGCACAGTGCCGTACACTCTACTGTAGATGATCAGAAATGGATTGAAGAAATCCAAAAATCAAATTGTGGAAGGGCCTCGGTCAGTTGAAGCGGAATAGTGGCATCCGGTTTCGTTGCTGACTCGTGGGCTCGGCGTCGAACATCTGCCGGCGAACGGCGTTGTTGTATTCTGTGACCGACCTAGGGAAGGGAGCAGGTGCAAAGAAGCCAAGATCGAACTTATTTCGAAGGATTTCTGAACCAACAAAGAAAAAAGCCTGCGCAGATTTGGTTTCAGGGATCCGGACATTGTCGAAGCTGTATGGGGCTAACTGTGGTATCTTAAGCTGATCGGAAAACATCTCAGGAGTGAGACGGAGAGTCGTAGTTTCTTCATATTCATGATCCTGATGCATGTCCAGATTACGGAATTGCGCGAAGCCGGAAATGGCTGTTATGAACAAAAACAGTGCAAGAAAAATGATTAATAGCCTCATGGCTCAGATACATTTAAAATGTTCAAAAGGCTGCTGACACTCATTGCAGTAATACTGCGATTTGCAGGCCGTAGAGCCGAATTCGCTCTGCAATACCGTATCAAGTGAATCGCAGTAAGGACAAGGTACTATTTTTTGTGAACTTTTCAACCCCAAAAGAAAGTCGTCCTCATTCCCGGTTTTATCGGGCGGAGCAATTCCGTACTCCTTCAATTTCTTTTTGGCGTGATCTGTCATCCAGTCGGTGGTCCAGCTCTCTTTAAAATCGGTAACGACCCTAAATTTCCCTACACCATTTTCGCGGAGTTTTTTGTGAATTTCCAGTTCAATGGCATTCATGGCCGGGCAGCCGGAATAGGTGGGGGTAATTTTTACCACAACCTCATCACCCTCGAAAACCACATCGCGCACGATTCCCATTTCCACGACATTCAGTACAGGAATTTCAGGATCGATGACCTCTTCGAGCCACGACCATAATTTGGATTTGGGTATGGGTTGTTTTACCTGCATGTAAGTCTTGAGTCTTGAGTCTTGAGTCTTGAGTCCTGAGATTCTCACGACTCACGACTCATATCTATTTACTTCCATTCCGCGTCGGGATAGGATCGTCTCAAAAATTGCATTTCAGCCAACAGGTGTCCGAGGTGTTCAGTATGGCGTCCTCCTCTTGCCCCCGAAAACATATACTGGTCATTATCCGGCACATCAAGAGTGGCTTCTTCCAGTGTCTCTTTCACCAATTTCATCCATTCCTCTTTAAATGACGTTACATCTACGTAAAGATTGTGGCTGATAGCGGCTTTTTCCGTATCGTCCTGATCAAAAAGCTCACCGGTGTACATCCATAAATCGTTGAAAGCACTTTGGATGCGTTTCTTGCTTTCTTCGGTACCGTCGCCAAGCCGAAGTACCCACTCACGGCTGTGTCGGAGATGGTATTTGATTTCCTTAAAATGTTTTTGAAGCATTCCGTTAAACTGCTCGTCCTCAACTGTATCAATCAGATCCCGGTACAGGAAATAACTGAACGCACTGAAAAGAAATTGTTTTGCAATTGTGAAGGCAAAATCGACCCGCGGCAGCTCAAGCATGGCAATATTTTTGAAGTCGATATCATCGCGGAAATACGCATAGTGGTCTTCATCCTGTTTTCCCTCAAGTTTAGCAGCGTAAGAGTAGAGTGAAGAGGCGTGCCCTATCATGTCGAGCGCAACGTTTGCAAGTGCGAGATCTTCTTCGAGTTCAGGCCCGTGCCCGGCCCACTCCGAAAGCCTGTGACCGTGAATTAGTCGGTCGTCGCCCAGCCGGAGCAAAACTTCGACCAGGGATTCCTGTTTGGTTTTTGGGATGGTGTCTAATGTACTCATATTAATAAGTATTGAGTATCAAGTAGCAAGTATTGAGATGTCAAACTATAATTTTGTCATCAGATTTTTTGACCGAAAAGTCTCAATACCTGATACTCAATACTTGCTACTCAAATCTTTTTATTTCCTTTTCTTCACCGCACGTGGCACGCTGTAAAACTGTGGGTGGCGGTAGGGCTTATCGTTTGCCGGATCGAAGAACGGCCCCACATCTTCCGGTGTGGATGCTACAATCTGGTCTGATGGAACAACCCAGAAGGCAATTCCTTCATTTCGTCGGGCATAGGTGTCGCGCGCATTTTGCAAAGCCATTTCAGCGTCCGGCGCATGAACGCTGCCGGCATGTTCAAACGGTTTGCCATCCTTAGGCTGGTAAAAAACCTCCCATAGAGGCCATTCGGTTTTCTGATTTTTCTTGTTCATTTAAAAAACTGTTTAAAACAATTGCCACATCAAGATGTACAGGTACACAATTTCGGAGGAGCAATCCTAAACTTTCATTGTTGAATTGTCAGGATTGCAGATAAAAAACCATTTATCAAGACGCTTTACCTTCACGCAGTTTTTTCTTGCGGGCATACTCCATGGCAGCTTCTCGCACCCATTCACCATCTTCGTAAGCTTTTCGGCGGGCGCGCATCCGTTCACGGTTCATAGGGCCATCTCCTTTAACCACACTCCAGAATTCATCCCACGGAATGTCACCGAAGTCCCAGTGGCCTGTTTCTTCGTTGTACTTGAGATTTGGATCGGGTAAAGAGATTCCGATTGCTTCTGCCTCCATCACCATTCGGTCTACGAAATGTTGCCTGAGCTCATCGTTGGTTTTGGTTTTAACAGCCCACTTTATCAATTCAGCGCTGTTTGGTGAGTCGCTATCGTGAGGACCAAACATCATCAGAGTTGGCCACCACCAGCGATTTACCGCATCCTGAGCCATACGCTGCTGTTCAGGGGTACCGTCGGCCATTTTGGCCAACATTTCGTATCCCTGCTTTTTATGGAAGCTTTCTTCCTTGCATATTCTGAGGTTAGCACGAGCATAGGGTCCATAAGACGATTTGGCCAACATGGTCTGATTCACAATCGCGGCACCGTCAACAAGCCAACCAATCACACAGATATCGGCATAGGTAAGTGTGGGATAGTTAAAGATGCTCGAATATTTTGCATTTCCGTACAGGTAGTCTTCTACCAGTTCTCTGCGCTCCGCACCAAGTGTTTCCGTAGCACTGTAGAGGTATAGTCCATGGCCGGCTTCATCCTGTACTTTTGCGAGCAAAACCATCTTGCGCTTGAGTGATGGTGCCCTTGTAATCCAATTGCCCTCCGGGAGCATGCCTACGATTTCGGAGTGCGCGTGCTGGCTCATCATCCGGATAAGCTGTTTTCGATAACGTTCGGGCATCCAATCTTTTGGCTCAATTGTTTCGCCGTTGTCGATGCGTTTTTGAAATTCGTCAAGCTGCTGTTGGGTGTCCATAAAAGCGCTTTTTTGATTAACCTGTTGGGTTTTTTATACAATCTTATTAACGCTAATATAGCGAATTCAGTTCAAAGGAGAGAGTGTGTTGCGCCAAATAAATTAATTATAAAAAAAGCCCTGATTAGTGTCAGGGCATGGTATAGAATGCATTAAACTACAAGTACGGGCCAAATTCTGAAATCCGTACCGGTTGGAAGAGTCTCAGTTCCCTTTCTTTTCGATATTCTGCAAAAGAGCTTCTGCTTCCTTAATCAAGTCGTCGGCACGCTTTTTGGCATCGCTAACCACATCATCGCCCTGTTTTTTGGCATCTGAAGTGAATTTTTCCTTTTCATTTTTGAGTTGATCAATTAACTGATTCAATTCATCGATGTACGAGCTGAAACGATAAGTTATCTTCCCTCTGGTATTGCTTCCCGAATCGGGTGCATAAAGCAGGGCTACAGCCGAGCCGATAAGTGCGCCTGTAAGTAAACCCAAACTAAAATCTTTGCCTGATCTGCTCATAATACTTTTCCTGATATGTTTTTGTTCAAAATTAATCTCTTTGACTGAATGCCGGGGTCATGTCATCAATTTGATGAGATGCTTTCAATTATTCAGTATATTCTAAAAAACGAAAATACCCAAAAAACATTCTTTCCATATGAAATTTTTTATCGACACAGCCGACCTTAACGAGATCAAGGAAGCCAATGAACTTGGTGTACTTGACGGGGTAACGACAAATCCAAGCCTGTGTGCGAAAGTCGGCGTCGAAGATTTCGAAGGCCATATAGCTACCATCTGCGACATCGTCGAAGGGGATGTATCGGCTGAGGTTATTTCTACCGAGTATGCCGATATTGTTGCCGAAGGACGAAAGCTTGCAGCCATTGCGGATAATGTGGTTGTAAAAGTTCCACTCATTAAAGAGGGCATTAAAGCGATTAAGACGCTCACCGAAGAGGGAATCAAAACCAACTGTACCCTCTGCTTTTCCGCATCACAGGCGCTCATTGCCGCCAAAGCCGGTGCCACCTACATTTCACCTTTCATAGGACGGCTTGATGATATTTCAAGCGAGGGGATGAGCCTGATTGCAGATATTCGACTTATATACGACAACTACGGACTCGAAACCGAAATTCTGGCCGCGAGCATTCGACACCCGATGCATCTGGTGGAGTCGGCCCGTCTGGGTGCCGATGTGGCAACCATGCCGCTGAGCGTAATCCTTGGACTGCTTAAGCACCCGCTCACCGACATCGGTCTCGAGAAGTTTCTGGCCGACTGGGACAAGCTCCAGGAAACCATCAGGAAATGAACTTATTCAACCTGACAGCATTTCGCCGGATGGCGAATTCTGTCAGCGTTGAAATTTTTGGTCAGATCTCTAAGATCCTACGGATTTCTTAGGTTGGTGCCTGGGAATAGTAGTGACTGCCGGGTGATGACGGGTTTAAATCCGGCGGATTACGGATCTTCTTTAAGCCTCTCCAATCAGGTTTTCTGCAATCTTCGCCGAAGAGAGAACGCCGGGCAGGCCTGCACCGGGATGCGTGCCGGCACCCACAAAATAGAGGTCTTTTACATCTTCACTTCGATTGTGCGGCCGGAACCAGGCCGACTGCGTAAGGATCGGCTCAACAGAAAATGCCGAGCCCTTGAAGCTGTTTAGCGTATCCTGAAAGTGAAGTGGATCTATGTAGTGTTCGGCTACCAAATTTTCCTGAAGGCCGGGCAGATAGTTTTCTTCCAGGAAGTTCATGATGGCATCGCGGTATTTCGGAGCCGTTTCATTCCAGTCGATGTCGGCATCGAGGTGGGGAACAGGCGAAAGTACATAAAATGCTTCATGTCCATCCGGAGCCATCGATGGGTCGGTTATGGTAGGCATGTGCAAATAAAGAGAAAAGTCATCTGCAAGGTGCTTTTTGTGGAAAATGTCGCTCAAAAGGCCTTTGTATCTCTCACCAAGAATGATATTGTGGTGAGCCAGGCCGGTATCGGTGTAGCGTTTTTTGGTTCCGAAATAGATCACAAAAAGTGACATGCTGTACTTGGTGCGCTTGATCTTTCGGTCGGTGTATTTCCTCCGATGTTTTTTATCAATCATGTTTTTGTAGGTGAACGCAACATCGGCGTTCGAAACAACCGCGTCGGCTTTGTGCACTTCACCGTTGTTCAGCCGGATACCCGTGGCCTTTCCATTCTCGACAAGAATTTCATCAATTTCTGCTTCGAGATGGATTTTTCCGCCCTGCTCCTGAATCAACTTTACCATGGCTTCGACGATGGCGCCGGTGCCTCCCATGGCATAGTGTACGCCCCATTCCCGCTCAAGGTAGTGAATCATGGCGTAGATGGAGGTGGTATCGAACGGATTGCCGCCCACGAGGAGGGGATGGAAGGAGAAACAGCGTCGAAGGAACTCGTCTTCAATGAACTGGGAAACATATTTATAAACCGTTTTGTAGCTCTGCAGTTTAATCAGGTCGGGAGCTACCTTCAACATGTCGGTAAACTTTAGAAATGGTTTGTCGGCTAGTTCAACGAACCCCTTGTCGAATATCGCCTTGGTTGTGGCGATGAACTTTTCGTAGCCTTCGGCATCTTTCGGATTTCTTTTGCGAATCTCTTCGAGTGTGAAATTGTGATCGTCGTTGTAGTCGAACGCTTTGGCATTGTGATCGTATATCCTGTAGAAGGGATTACAGGGCACAAATGTAATGTAGTCGCTTCTCTTTTTACCTGCCGCTGCAAATATGTCGTCGAACATGAACGGTGCGGTAATCACGGTTGGGCCGCCATCAAACTTGAATCCGTTGATGTCGTAGACATATGCACGCCCGCCGGGTTTATCGCGTTTTTCAAAAATTGTGACATCGTGGCCGTTCGAAAGCAGCCGGGATGCCGTTGAGAGACCGCCAAAACCGGTTCCGATAACGATGATATTCTTTTTCATAGTAGATTTATTTATAAGTGGCTTGATAACCAAAACCGCAGGTGAATCAATCCTGAAAAATGAAAAGTTTTCATGATTTCGGGAACCGGCATGAAAGTGTCAGTTTCTTGTCAATTCTCTTCTTGTTTTACAAAACCATCTATGCCCTGCGTTGCAAGCCGACGTTGGGTTCTAGCAGCATCTTGAGCATTATTGTAGGTTCCGTAATAAACCCGGTAAACGGTGCGCCCTCCAACTGAAACACGCTCAACCCTTGAACCGTTGATCCTGTTTGAAAAAGATTCCGCCTCTTGACGGGAATTATACGAAGCGAGCTGTACGGTAAATGTTTCGCGACTGCTTGTGTTTTGAGCAGTGAGCGGCCGGTCGCCTTCTTCTACAAGAAAAACTCTTACGTTGGCAATGCCCGCTTCATACATGCCTATGTCGCGTGCTGCCCTGCGCGAAAGGTCGATGATACGATCGCCGATATATGGCCCCCGATCATTGATTCTGACAATCACAGAATTACCGTTATCCATGTTTTCCACTTTCACCACGGTGTTGAAGGGCAGAGTTTTATGCGCTGCGGTGAGATCGTTCATGTTATATGTTTCCCCATTTGCAGTGAGGCGGCCGTGAAACTTGGAACCGTACCAGCTGGCTATACCCGCTTCAATCACGGCATCTTCAGAGGTGTCTATCGGTCCAAAGTCACGGGTATCGGGCGCAGTGGATGTCTTAACTATACCGCATGCCGAGAGCAGGAGAGTAGCAGCTGCGACCAGCACAAGTCTGAAATACTGTATTCCGGGTTCGTTCATACCGATAAATTTTGCAGATGATGGCTAAATGTACAAAGTTCGCGGTTTAAGGTAAACAGAGACAAAGGGTACCGGGTGCAAGTTTTTCAGCTGTATTACCTTTTCAAGGCCGATGGTTTTCATATATTCAGCCTGTTTCAGGAAAAGACAAAACCGGACTTCCGCTGCACATGACATTAACCATTACCCTGATTGCCGTGACGGCCGCAATTTCACTGGCTGCTCTTTATGTAAATCAAAAAATTTTCGAAAAAGGGTTGCTCAGGCCATACAGAACCTTGCGGCAGCAAACCTGGCATGAGGTTGTTACTTCAGGGTTTCTTCATGCCAGCCTTACGCATCTCTTCGTGAACATGTTCGTTCTCTTCTTTTTCGGTATTGTTATGGAGCGTACTCTCGGTGGAGGCCACTTTATGATGCTCTACTTCAGCGCGCTTCTCGTATCCTCACTACCATCTCTTGTTAAATATAAGGATGAACCGAACTACGCAACAGTGGGGGCCTCAGGAGCGGTACAGGCAGTGTTGTTTAGCTACATTTTCGTTTTTCCCACTGAAACCATCATCATTGTGCTGCTGCCGATTCCAATCCCGGCCTGGGTTTTCGGGATCGCCTTCCTGGGATACAGCATTTACGAAGGTAAACGGCGGGTTGGCAATGTGAACCACGAAGCGCACATTGCCGGAGCCGTTTGGGGAATTTTGTATATGATTCTTTTTGTACCCAACAGTGTGGATCACATACTCACGATTTTTGGGTTGCTGTAGATCAAGTTTCAAGCCGCAAGCTTCTTCACTCTCCCAATCACCCGTTCTGTTTCCTGAACTCTTGCATGAAACTTACCAGTGCTTCGACGCTGGCCGGTTCGCAGGCGTTGTAGATGCTGGCCCTGATTCCACCCACGCTGCGGTGACCCTTCAGGGCAACCAGGTCATGATTTGCCGCTTCACTGAGGAATTTCTTCTCCAGATCCTCGCTTTCGAGGCGGAATGTCACGTTCATTTTTGAGCGAGCCGCTTTTTCCACGGTACCGCGGTAAAAATCATCGCTGTCAATTTCGCCATAAAGCAACGAAGCTTTTTCATCATTCAGCTTCACAAATGCCTGAAGTCCACCCATTTCGAGAATCCACTCAAGAACCAGGTTAACCATGTAAACAGCAAAAACCGGTGGTGTGTTGAACAGTTTGTTCACATGTGTATTGTAGTTCAGAATGGTGGGGATGGCTTCGGTTCTTTGCTGTTCAAGGAACGATTTTTTCACCATCACAACGGTAACCCCGGCCGGGCCAAGGTTTTTCTGTGCACCGGCATAAATCAACCCATATTTGTCCATTTTGAGCGGACGCGACAGGAAATCGGAAGAGGCATCGCAAACAAGCGGGGCACCGCCGCCATCCGGTTCGGAGTGAAACTGCGTGCCAAAAATGGTGTTATTGCTGGTAAAGTGGGTGTAGATCGCTCCATCGGCGAACGTCAGCTCGCTGTCAGTCGGGATATGTGAGTAGTTGCCATCCTTGTCGGAGAAAGAGGTGTGGACACTTCCGAACAGCTTCGCCTCTTTTATTGCTTTGACCGACCATGCACCCGTGTCAATATAGTTTGCAGTTCTACCGGAGTTAAGAAAATTTTGAGGCACCATCATAAACTGACTGCTGGCACCGCCCTGCAGAAAGAGAACCTCCCATTCATCTCCAACGCCTAAAACGTTTCTCAGCCTGGATGTAGCCTGTTCATTCACTTCGGTATACTCAGGGCTGCGGTGGCTCATCTCGACGATGGAAGCGCCCTTGTTGCGGTAGTTTACAAGCTCTTCCTGTGCTTTTTCGAGAACAGTGAGAGGGAGGGTTGCGGGTCCTGCACTAAAATTGTGTACTCTTTTCATTTGTATGAGATTTTAAAATGTGTGTATTATGAATCCTGATTTAATTTTTGGCTCGAACCATGTCGATTTAGGCGGCATGAGTTCTCCCTTATCCGATACGTCGAGCAGTTCCTGAATGCTTGTGGGATACATACTGAACGCCAATTCCACTTTACCGGCATCCACAAGCTTCTCGAGTTCTTTTGTACCCCGGATGCCTCCCACAAAGCTGATATTTTCATCAGTTCGGGGATTTTTGATCCCAAACACAGGTTCGAGTACGCCATTTTGAAGACGCGCCACGTCTAGCGTATCTACCACACTGCCGGATTCAGGATCTGGCAGCGACATACTCCACCACTCGCCGCTGTAATAAACGGATATCGAACCGTTAATTGCCGGTTCTTTCACAGCGCTTTTCTCTAAACTGAACCTTTTCCTCAGTTCATCCCATTGACCGGCAGTAACAGATTTGATGACCCGGTTATAGGGTAAAATTCGCATCTGGTCCATTGGAAACAGAACTACAGGAAAATACTCAAACTCCTCTTCTCCTGGAAAACTCTTCTTTTGGGCGCGAAGCTCTCCCGCAACCCTTGATGCGCTTTTACACCGGTGATGGCCGTCGGCCACATATAGTTTTTCAATTGAGGCAAACTTTTCGACGAAGTCAGCCGTGGAAAAAGTTTTCCATATACGGTGAATTACACCTCCTTCGCCTTCGTGTTCGATGAGAGGGGGCTGTGTGATGGTCGTTTTCTCGACAAGAAAGGCGATGTCTTCCGTATCTCGGAATGTGAGCATCACGGGTTCGGCGTGTGCGCTTTGCGTGAGAATATGTCGCGTACGATCATCTTCCTTGTCGGGCCGGGTTAATTCGTGTTTCAGAATTGTGTCTTCATCATAGTCCTGTACGGAGGCGCAGGTGAATACCCCGGTCTGACGGTGGTTCTCAGTTTCGAGCTGGTATAGATAAATGGCCGGCTTTTCATCCTGGTAAAAGAGATCGGAGGAGAGTAGCTTTTTCAGGTTTTCGGCTCCTTTCGCATAAACGGAGTCGTCATAAAATGGTGTGCCTTCGGGCAGGTCGATTTCGGGGCGGATTACGTGAAGAAAACTGTTGGGTTTGTCCTCAGCCATTTCAGCTGCTTCTTCGGTGCTGATAACATCGTAGGGGACACATGCTACTTCGTCTGCAAATTCTGCTTTTGGAAGCCATCCCCTGAACGGGTGAATAGTTGCCATTAAATCGGTCAGTTTTTGTATTTTTGGTGGGCTTAAGTATACAAACTCTTTACCTTTTCATCGTATAAAATATGAACGGAAATTAAATGTGAGCTATGAGTGACAAGCAAGAACAAAACGGAGAAAAACTGAATCCCGACCAGCAGCAGCAGCTTCTGTTTGTGATGCTCATTCAGCAGCATGAACAGATCGCAATGATGGGAATGGGAAAAATTCAAAACCCCGCAACCGGAAAATCGGAACGCGACCTGAAAGCGGCAAAATACGCTATTGATACATTGGTAATGCTAGAAAAATTTACCAGCGGCAATCTTCCAAAGGAGATGGCTGCATATCTGAATCAGACGCTGACCAACCTCCGGTTAAATTATGCTGATGAAAAAAAGAAAGACAACTCTCCCGAAGAATCGAAAGATGAATCAGAAAGAAAAGAGTAAACCCAATGTACACTTGCAGGCCGGGGGTGGCTTGCTTTATCGCAATACAGGAACTGAAATCCATGTTTTGGTTATTCTGAGAAACGGTGTTTGGGATCTGCCCAAAGGGAAGCAAGACACAGGTGAATCTATTGAAGAGTGTGCACTTCGGGAAGTATCCGAAGAACTTGGAATTCCTGAGCCGGAGAAGGGGCCATGTCTTTGCATTACACATCACACTTATCTTGAGAATGGATTGCTGATTGAAAAAACTACATCCTGGTTTGCCATGATAGAACGCGATTCAGCTCCAATCAAAGTGCAGCGGGATGAAGGAATTACCGACTTTGCATGGGTTAATCTGGACGATGCATTGGAGTTGGTTCACTTCGAAAATCTGAAGACCGTGATCAGGGAATTTCAGAATAGGCGAGCGTAATTACTGCGCACGAGATTGTTAAGCATAAAAAAGGCGTCGAGCTTAGCAGCTGGACGCCTTAATAATTTTCAGTAGTTCAGGATCAGTTTTGCAGCCTGAAGAAGATCGGCAAGCTGTACTGTACACGAACAGGTCGTCCGCGCTGCATTCCCGGTCTGAACTGGGCTTGACTAACTACCCTGAGGGCTTCTTCATCAGCACCGCCTCCAATACCGCGAATTACTCTCGGATCTTCAACTTCGCCTCTTTCATTTACAATAAACTGGATAAATACTCTTCCTTCAATTCCTGCACGGCGAGCCATTTCCGGATATCGGATTTGGCGCTGCAGTCCTTCAAGGCCTCCGATCAGTTCAGGCATGTCTTCAACAACAACGAAGAAATCTTCTTCTTCCTCATCGTCGGATGGAGGTGGCGGAGGGGGCATGCTTAACTGGCCTCCGAAATCGAGATCTGCAGAGATATCGATATCCACATCTTCAATAATTTCATCATTGGGAACCTCGACAGGTACGGGTGGACGAGGGGGTGGCGGAGGGGTTTCGATCTGCCGGGTTTGGATGATTTCTTCCATTTCCACAATTTCCTGTTCGTCGATCATGTACTCCTCAGGACCGTGGCTTGTAATGTCAACCCTTACAAGAATAATGGCTATTACAAGCGTAACAAGAAGCCCAAGCTCCCAAAATACAGTGTAATAGTTTCGTAAATCAGCATCGGGTTTTTTGCGTTCAGTCATAATGCAAAAGAGAATTTTTGAGATTAATACGAACTAGTCATGAGTATAAACGATTTCAGCGTAATTATCCAACGGTTTGATTAAATACATTATTATGAATTGGTAGAATAGCTGGATTCACTTAAGTCTTCCTAAGGACAGTTTTTTTTATCAAATTTAGAACTATCGCCGCTGAAAGGCTTCCGAGGATATCAGCGATTGCATCATAAATATTGCCTGATCTTCCATAAGGCATCAATTCCTGAACCACTTCGATTGTAATTCCAAACAGGGACCCAATAAAAAAGATGGCGATAATCCGGGTTTTTTCAGGCCCTTTTTTTACAAATGAAAACAAACCGTAAGCGAGGGTCCAGCAAAAGAACATCATAAAATGCCCGAGTTTGTCGTACCTGAAAATTCGATGACTGCCCAGATTGTCGGGCGGCATCAAGGTGAGCAGCAGTATAGCAATGGTAATGAGTGCAAAGAGTGTATAGATAACTCCCTTGTTTTTGATAAATAGCAGTATCAGTTTGTCAATCATAACAAGTGCTCGGGACCAAAAGCGGAGTCGCCTTTGTGCTGATGATATTTTTTCAGTCCGTGAAGTAAAGCATCAATTACGGATGTGTGCAGTTTTCTATTTATTCCCAGGTTAGCCGCAATTGTTCCTGCCAAAACATCTCCGAATCCTGCTCGCGTAAACGGAGTGGTATCATAAGCTGTAATGAATTTTTGCGAGTCCGAATCTATCAAAAAAGTAGGATTTCCTTTCAATAAAATTGCGCATCTTGTTTTTTTAACAAAATCATTGGCTTCGTTCAAGCGGGTAAAGTCGTCATTAAAGTTCATGCCGAGGTAATTTTTGGCCTCCCCGATATGCGGAGTTAAAAGCAGTTGCTTGCGTCTCTGTTCAGGGAGACGACTGATCGCTTCCATATTGCAGAGAGCGTCAGCATCCAGCACGGCCGGGCCATTAATCATAGAAAGCACCGTCATCAGCAATTCACCTGCTTCCGCCGAAGTACCCATTCCGGGCCCGGCCAGTAACACTCCCGGCCTTTGGTTCATCGATTCGATGATTTTTTTGGAATGATCGGGAGTGAATGAATTTTGCTCGCCATCCCCAACCACTACTTTAATGACTTGAGGAAGATTTTTTTCATAGTGGGGTAGGTTTCCCCTGGTTGTATAGAGAATCACGGCACCGGCGCCTTTTTGCCAGGCACTTTTGGCAGCCATAATGGCTGCACCTGTGAGTCCCTCAGATCCGGCAATGATATGCACCACACCATCATCGTATTTATGTTTCGCCTTTCTAGCGAACGATGGCAAGATATCCTGAAGGGCAGGAGTTATGATAGACGCTTCAAATTCTTTTGCGAAACCCGGAAATGGCAGTTTTCCAAGATGCACCGTTCCTGTAAACTTGCTGGCGCCGTTAAGATAGAATCCGGTCTTGTTCATTCCGAAGGTGATAGTGTGTGTGGCATGAACTGCCGTGCCATGAATGGTGCCTTTTTCAGCATCGAGCCCCGAGGGAAGGTCCATAGAAAAAACGGGAATTGAGCACCGGTTAACCTGCTCTATAATTTCCTTGTAAAGAGATCGGACGTCCCTGGAAATTCCGGTGCCAAGCAGGCCATCCACGATGTAATCGAAATCCAGATTCGGATCGGTTGTCATCGATTCAAGGATATGGATATCCGATCCGTGCTCAATCAGCTTTTTAATCAATGCAAGATTGTGTTGCGTATCCGCAGACAGATTATCCCTGCCATCAACCATCAAAATGTTGATTTTATGGCCGGATTCTTCGGAAAGCGTTCGCCCGGCCGCAAGTGCGTCACCGGCGTTGTTTCCCTTTCCGCAAAGGTAAAGTCCTGATCTATGATTGCCGGTTTCCCTTTCTATGATTTCAGCCGCATGGCGGGCAGCAATTTCCATCAGGGTGAATCCGTCGATACCGAAATCTTCAATGGTTACGCGGTCGGCTTCCCTGCACATGGCCGGCGTGGCCACGCGATTGAATTCGGGAAAAAAAAGCTGACCTTCCATACGATCTAGAATCAATTAATACGATCTGGCAAACAACACCTTCTGTTCCGACGGCTCTCCTGTAACCATGCATTTGCCGGGCACTTTCTCATTATTCATGGGAATGCAGCGAATGGTGGCTTTTGTCTCATCTTTAATTTTTTCCTCAGTTTCCGCGGTGCCGTTCCAATGAGCATAGATAAACCCGCCCTTCTCAATTTCTTCTTTAAACTCGTCATAACCTGCCACTTCCCGTGTGTTATCGTCCATGCGTTTTTTGGCAGCCGCAAAAAGATCATTTTGAATGGTTCCGAGCAGTTCTGAAACGTGTTCGGCTATCCCTGCAGCAGGTGTGATGACTTTTTCGAGCGTGTCGCGCCGTGCAAGTTCAAGGTTTCCGTTTTCCACATCGCGGGGCCCGATCGCGATTCTGAGCGGAATTCCTTTTGCCTCGTGTTCGGCAAACTTCCAGCCTGGCTTGTAGTTCTCACGATCGTCCAGCTTAATGGTAATTCCTTTATCCTTTATTGAATCGACAATGGGCTGTGCATACTCAAGCACGTTGGCACGCTGCTCATCATTGCGGTAAATGGGAACAACCACGATTTGAGTGGGAGCAAGTTTAGGAGGCAGCACAAGTCCGTTATCATCAGAGTGTGTCATGATGAGCCCGCCAATGAGCCGGGTTGATACACCCCAGCTGGTAGCCCAGACATACTTGTGTTCGCCATCCTCGTCCTGGAATTTCACATCAAAAGCCTTTGCAAAGTTCTGCCCGAGAAAATGCGAAGTTCCTGTCTGGAGGGCTTTCCCATCCTGCATCAGCGCTTCAATGCAGTAGGTATCCACGGCGCCGGCAAACCGTTCCGATTCGGTTTTCACACCGGTGGCCACAGGCATTGCCATGAAATCTTCGGCGAAGGTGCGGTACACTTCCAGCATGCGCTTTGCCTCTTCAACGGCTTCCTGTTTGGTGGCGTGGGCCGTGTGGCCTTCCTGCCATAGAAACTCCATGGTGCGCAGAAATAGCCGGGTTCTCATTTCCCACCGAACCACGTTTGCCCACTGGTTAATCAAAATGGGCAGATCGCGGTACGACTGTATCCAGCTCCGGTACGAATCCCAAATAATGGTTTCGGAGGTTGGGCGCACAATCAGTTCTTCTTCGAGCCGCGATTCCGGATCCACTTCAACACCGCCATCCACGCTCTTAAGCCGGCTATGTGTAATAACGGCACATTCTTTGGCAAAACCTTCCACATGCTGCGCTTCTTTCGAGAGGAACGACTTTGGGATGAACAGAGGGAAGTAGGCGTTTTCATGCCCGGTATCCTTAAACATCTGATCGAGGGCAGCTTTCATGTTTTCCCAGAGCGCGTACCCGGTAGGCTTGATAACCATACAGCCCCGAACGGGCGAATGCTCAGCGAGTTGGGCCTCCTTAACTATATCAAGGTACCATTGTGAATAGTCTTCTTCTCTGTTGGTGATTCGTTTTGCCATCTGTTGGTTAGGTTACTCTGTTTTCTGATTTATCATTACAAAATACCCTAAGATGCAGTGAAGATAAAGAGGAATTATCGGGGCTCCATGACGAGGGTACAGGTACGGGTTGTCGGTTTGAAATTCTGGGGAGTGTTGCATGAGGGCATGGGCAAGCTGAATTTTGCTTGGAACTATCAACGCCCGCATCTGTCCTTTATGAATAATCATGAAAAGGGTTAATGAGCGCAAAATTGTAAATCTAATCATGGCATTGTAACATGCCAAAAGCGAAGCACTGCTTCGGAAGATCAACGCTCAGATCTTTTTACAGGAATTAGAATCATAAAAAAAGTCCGATCCACTTTCGCAGACACGGACTTTATTTCGTAGCGTGGGAGGGACTTGAACCCCCGAAGCACTGCTTCGGAATGTCAAAGCTCGGATCTGACCCTTGTGAATAATCACGAAGAGGGATTAAAAGTGCATAATTGGAAATCTAATCGGGGGATTTGTAACAGGCCAAAAGCGAAGCACTGCTTCGGAATATCAACGCTCAGATCTTTATACAGGAATTAGAATCATAAAAAAGTCCGATCCACTTTCGCAGATACGGACTTTCTTTCGTAGCGTGGGAGGGACTTGAACCCCCGAAGCACTGCTTCGGAATGTCAAAGCTCGGGTCTGACCCTTGTGAATAATCACGAAGAGGGATTAAAAGTGCATAATTGGAAATCTAATCGGGGGATTTGTAACAGGCCAAAAGCGAAGCACTGCTTCGGAAGATCAACGCTTAGATCTTTTTACAGGAATTAGAATCATAAAAAAAGTCCGATCCACTTTCGCAGATACGGACTTTCTTTCGTAGCGTGGGAGGGACTTGAACCCTCGGCCTCCGGGTTATGAATCCGACGCTCTTACCACCTGAGCTACCACGCCGAATGAAGAAGAATGCCGGGCAGGCACTATTTCTTTCCAAAATTATCTAAGATTTGAAAGATATTACATTTTTGGGATAATGGTGAAAAGTTTTTACCAATATATTTCCCTTATTTTAAGAGATACCAATCAGAGTTGATCGTCAAAATTCAAGGTAAATTTTGGTGAAAGTTCACTACTGAAGATCTCGCTGGGAAAAAACACGTTGTCTAAAGGTCAGTAACATGGGGAAAGTTGTCGCATTTTTTGTTTTACTTGGATTACTGAGCACGTTTGCAGCAGCTCAGGAAATTGAAAATCTCTCCGTGTCGGAAGACGCACACGTGGTAATTATCAGCATTGACGGATTTCCGGCGCATGCCCTATGGGATAATCAAATCCCGCTTCCATTTATTCGCAGTCTTGCCAGGGATGGTGTTTGGGCCGAAGGTTTAATCCCATCCGTTCCGTCTGTTACATGGTCGAATCACACCACGCTGGTTACGGGCGTACCTCCTGCCATGCACTCGCTTGTGTATAATGGCTGGCTGGAATGGGAGGACTGCACATTGCCTGTTCGAATAAACCCGAGACGCGACAAAGATGAGCTGGTAAGGGTACCAACCTTGTATGATATTGCCCATAAACTCGGATTAACCACCGCCGAAGTAAACTGGCCGGCCACCCGCAATTCATCCACACTGCACGATTCTTTTCCGGATACGCCTGACAATGTGAGATTTATGAGTGATGACCTTAGATGGGAAATTGTTGAGAAAGGTATACTGGACGATTTTACCACTCACGCTCTCTGGCAGCATAGCAGGCTTGGGCGTGACGTAGTTTGGAAGGAGACTGCAAAACACATTATCGAAACCCGATCACCTAATCTGCTCCTCATACACCTTTTGAATGTAGATGGCATGCATCACAGGTACGGTGTATCCACCGATCCCGGATATAAAGCAATGTCACTGGCTGATTATCATGTAAGAGGTATTTTTGAATCTCTTGAAAAAGCGGGTATTCTCGATCAAACCACATTATTTATCGTTTCGGATCACGGCTTCATCAATACCCCCAAAACATTTCTGCCAAATGTATTACTTCGGGAAGCGGGACTGTTGACAGTTGAAAGGGGGGAGATTGTTGAAGCGAGGGCGCAGGCCGTTTCACTTGGCGGAACAGCCATGATTTACCTCGATGATCCCGATGATTATAAGCTGAAGGATAAGGTGAAATCTCTCTTCAGTAACCGTGAGGAAATCAGCAATATTCTTACTCCCGACCAGTTCAATGGTCTTGGATTGGCACACCCGTCTGAGAGCGATCAAATAGGAAATCTGATGCTTGCAGCTGAGCCAGGATTTGGCATTGCAAACCGCGCCGATCTGAGTGATTATCTGGTTGACAGTGCCGAACATGGATTTCACCTCGGTAACCATGGATTCCTAACCGATCATCAGGAGATGAATGCCTTATTCGTTGCATATGGAAGAGGTATCAAACCGGGCAACCGACTCGGGCTTATCAGCAACCTTTCGATCGCTCCCACAGCGGCACATCTCCTGGGTTTTGAAATGGAATATTCGGTGGGCGATGTACTTGATTCTATTCTTGATTTAAATTTTATCCGCACGTCTAAAGGAGCTATAAACGACCAATAATCAGCTGTATACAGGCATCGTTGATGCTCTTTCGAAAACATGCTGGCCGCAAGAATAGAGGGAGGTTGTGGAAATCACGGATCAAATTACTGATGATTCGCCGGAGTGTATTCGTAGAGAAGAGGCAGATATATAAAAAATTAGCAGCTCTCCGTTCAAAGAGAGCTGCTAAATATCATCTACAGACGGCTATTACCCCATTTGCACTCTAAACATAGGTTTATCAAAGCGCTACTGCAATAAGTAGAAGATCGTAATTTGAGTACGTAGAACTACGTAGTTCGTGTGGATCACTCTATGCCGGCTTCCTCAAGAGCAAAACGAACAAGTGCAGCAGTGTTTTTCAGTTCCAGTTTGTTCATCAAATTTGAGCGATGAGTTTCTACAGTTCGGGTACTGATGTATAAAATCTTCGCAATTTCTGAACTGGTATATCCCTCAACAATCAGCTTCAGAATTTCACGCTCTCTTTTCGTGATGTTTTTATCAGACTTTTTATCGGTGTTCTTAGCCTGGTCAGCATATCTTCCGATCATGAGCTGGGAAACCGACTTTCCAAATGCCTGTTCGCCCGCGGCCACCGATTTTACAGCTTCAATCAGTTCTGAAGAAGAGCAGTTTTTGGTCAGATACCCTTTTACCCCGGCTTTCAAAGACTGGTTCAAATGAGAAATATCGGTAGAATAAGTAAGCACAATCACTAAAACTTCGCTGTTTATCGCGCGAAGTTTTTGAAGCAGCTCATGAATGTTGGCGTCAGCGATATTGGAAGAGATCAGGCATAATGACTCCGGATGTTTCCGGTACGCAGAAATCAGCTCCTTACCACTTTTTGCAGCCGAATTCAGTACAAATTTTCCGCTGTCGGCCAGAATAGTCTGCAGGCCATGCCTATACACGTCGTAGCTGTCTGCGATTAATACCTTAATTTTGTCCATAGAAGTCAACTTGCGTTGATTGGGACAATGAATATACTCCTTTATTTTTAAATGTAAAGTGAGGAAAGATTAGGATTATTTAGCTGCTTTCTTCAAAAATATTCTGTCTCGGATGCATTGATTCCGGATGATGTGTAACATTCCACTCATGAAGAAAAAAGAAAACAAGCATTACGCATCTACGATAAATATTGACGGAATAAGTGTCGAGATAAGGCGAAAACAGATCAGGAACATCAATTTGAGGGTGCATATTCGAAGGGGTGAGGTTAAACTTTCGGCGCCGTTGGCAGCTTCCGATGATGAAATCATGAGGTTTCTGCTGAAGAAAACCGGGTGGATTAAGAAACATTTGTCAACACCAAAATCCCAACCTCTCACCCTGCCTGAAAAGTTCGAGAACGGAGACCGAATCTGCATTTGGGGCAGAGAGGTCACGCTAAAGTTATCGACTGCAACCTATGGGAAGACTCGCATTCATCAGAATAGAGATTACTTAATCATTGAGCATCCCGGTAATACAACTGCCGCAAAAAGAGAAAAGATGGTGAGGGAGTGGTATCGGCGTGAGCTTAAGCGGGAAATTCCAAAAATTATTTTACGGTACGAAGATCTGATGGGAGTGAAGGTGCGTGAATTCGGGGTTAAAAAAATGAAAACGCGCTGGGGCAGCTGCAACACGCGAGCAAAGAGAATCTGGCTGAACCTGAACCTGGCCGAACGACAACCCATTCTTCTTGAATACGTAGTGGTTCATGAAATGGTACACCTGCTCGAGCGTGGCCACAATCGCAGATTTTACAGCTATATGGATCGTTTCATGCCGCAGTGGAGAGAGTGTGACGAGATCCTGAAAAAGAGCTGAATTTACCGGCTTTGTGTAGAAAATATACAAATCATTGTCCGCCAATAAGATGGAATAAAGTAAGAACTTATTTCATTTATCAATGAACTTTGACAACCAACAGGTTGTTGCGCAGGTGATTGAAACACAAATCGTTTCATCAAACCTTAACTAATCCCTAATCAATTATGGACCAACTAATAAGTTCTTTGGGCAATGCTACCTTCGAAAACTACGTGGGTATGGATTCCGGGTTCACAGAAATGGCCTACCAAATGTCGGCTCATGTTCTCACGCTCGGCTATGCCATCATGCTCGCTGGTTTACTATACTTTGTATTAACAATGAAAACCGTAGCTCCGAAATACAGAATATCATCTGTGTTGTCGGTTGTGGTTATGGTATCCGCTTTCCTTTTGCTTCTTGTTCAGCAGCAGAACTGGACAGGCGCTATGGTATACGATGCCGAATCCGCACGATATATTCTCGGCGACGGCAACGACCTTTTCAATAACGGTTATCGATATCTGAACTGGCTCATTGACGTACCGATGCTACTCTTCCAGATTCTCTTTGTAGTAACTCTTACAAAGAGCAATTTTAGCTCTATTCGAAACGGGTTCTGGTTCTCAGGAACCGCGATGATTTTGACCGGTTATGTAGGTCAATACTATGAAGTAACAAATCCCACGCTTTTCTTTATTTGGGGCTTTGTTTCTACAATCTTCTTTGTACACATTCTCATTCTCATGAAGAGAGTGATTACGGAAGGACAGGAAGGCGCACCGCCGAAAGCGCAAAAGTATCTTGGAAACATCTGGACACTTTTCTTCATCTCGTGGATGCTCTATCCGGGCGCATATTTGATGCCGTACTTGTTCAGCTTTGGACTGGAGCCGGCGCTCAGCGAAACAGCCGTAGTAGCCCGACATATTACTTACACTATTGCTGACGTATCTTCCAAAGTGATTTACGGAATATTGCTCACACTTACCGCTCAGGAAATGAGTAAAGCCGATGGATACGATTACGAAACAATGGAGAACGCCATTTAGTAAGGCGCGACACATTTCGTTATGAGCTAAAAGCCCTGTCTGAAGCAGACAGGGCTTTTTTTATACCTGTATTTTTTGATGAGTTGTAAAAATACTTCAGGTTCAGCAGTTATCTAAATCCAAAGATGTTGGGTTTTGATTATATTGGCAGCCATGACGTTTTATACCCCGTTTCAATCAATATTCCTGTTTGCCGCAGCGCTTACGTTTTGCTTGCCGGCGGCACTATCCGCACAGTTAATCACCGGTATGGGAGAACAGGATGAGAGTGGATCAAGGGTCCAACAATCTTTTCTGCCGGCAGCAGGCTACTCTTCCGATACCGGCCTTTTTGGCGGAGCTCTTTACCAGAGGTTCAATTACAGAGGCGACGCATCACCCTTTTTAAGCAACACACGTGCCGACTTCACCGCTTCTATCCGGGGAGAATTTGTTGGACAATTTGCCTATGAACGCACCCGCTCTTTCAATCGAGATATACGTAACCGGGTTCAGATTGTGTTGTTCAGGTCCAAAATTAGCCATTTTTTCGGAATCGGCAATGATACACCATTTCAGTCCGACCTATATGATGAGAATTACTACTTTTTCCAAAACAGGCAGGTATCGGTAAGCTGGCGGCTAAGGAAAACGGTGGTCGAGTATGGATTTGATGGTAAACTCGACATATTCTCGGACGTAAGGGTATCCTACGTGGATACATCGCCGCGCGAAGATAATTCTAGTCTTGGTAATGAAAGCTCAGCTATTGACCGCACTAACGGTTATACCAATATGATAGGAGGCGGGCTGATTGCTGACGATCGCGACAGCGAATTTATCCCGACCGAGGGCTACCGGTATGAGGTCGGAGTCAGATTAAGCAGTGACGTTTTTGTCAGCGATTTTAACTATACAGAGCTTTGGCTGGAACTCAGGAATTACATTGAACCGCTGCCGGGAATTGTGCTTGCGCAAAAAATTCGAGGCGAACACCTCCTTGGTGATGCTCCATTCTGGGGGCTTCCAACGCTTGGATTTGAGCGCGGTTTGCGCGGGTATCATCTCGATCGTTTCAGGGGTAGCAGTTCAGTACTTCACATACTGGAAGCTCGCACCTGGCTCTTTTCATTTTTTGACGGTGAACTCCGGATAGGCGGCCAGCTCTTCTGGGACAGCGGACGCGTTTTTTCCGATCAGGATTCACCCGGCTTCTTTTCCGATTGGAATCATACATTCGGGGCAGGAGGAGCTATTTCACTTTTCAACCCTGATTTTATTCTTCGAGGTGACGTTGGTTTTTCCGGAGAAACCGTTCGGGTTTATGCCGGTATCGGTTATATTTTTTAGTACATAATCTGAAGCTTCAAATTTCTTCAAAAGGGACTTAAGATATTGAAAAAGCCCGTGCTCATTACCGCCGACAGGGATGTTGCGGCTCCACTTTTTGAACTGATTGGAGACAACCTGCACCTTCCGCTCGAGCACTATGAATACTTTATTGAACCGGGTTCAGACAGTGCTCTGAGTGAGGCTCTGGATCAAATCACTTTCATTATTTACGGTAATTTGCGAAATGCCAGATATTTTTTGGAATGGGTAGAGTCGCAAGGAAAGCTCGGGTCAGTTCAGAAGAAAATCAATCTTGTACACGACCGCGCTGCCGCATCATTTCTTGAAAAGGAAAGTATTCCGGCCATATTGCCACGCGAGAACGCCCGGCCTATTGATATTCTCGAGTTTCTGCTCAGAATATCGAAAGAGGGCAGCACTCTTTATCCCACAAAAGATAATCGCACCGAGGAAATGCCCGGCCTGCTTCAGGAGCTTGAAATGCCGGTTTCAGAATACACTGTCTGCAGAGAGGTTACGGTATCGGGTGAACTGCTGGCTGAGTACAGGAAAAAGATTTCTGAGAAGCAATTTGATTCAATCCTGATCCACAACCGCTCTTCGCTTACCAGAATGAAGACCGCCTTTCCCGATCTGAATCTTTCAGAATTCAAACTGATTGCAGGCAGCCAGGGTGTAGCCGAGAAACTTGCTGAAGATGGACTTGAACCGGTAGTCAGGGCCCACGGCACGTGGCATTCTATCGCAATGGCAATTCAAGAGATCCGCTAATTTCGTTTCTCATCGACATCAGCGCTACACACTATCGCAATACCGCTGCACTGTCGGGGTAATCGGTGATGATTCCGTCCACGCCCATATCGAGCTGGCGCTGCATTTCGGCCACGTTGTTGATTGTCCATGGAATTACGGTCATGCCGCGCTCATGGGCATCTGCAACGATTTCGGGCGTTACCAGCCGGTAGTTTGGACTCCAGATTTCGGGGGTGTACCCAAGCACATCTACATACTCCTGGATGCCTCTTTCTTCAAACACGAGAATTGCCTGAGCTATTTCATCATTCAGCTTCCTGAATTCGATGAGCGTGGCGGGATCAAAAGATTGAATGATGATCCTGTCGAACAAGCCAAACTCTTCGTGCAGTTCCAGCAGTTCATCATAGAGGAGCTGAGCGTACTCATCCGGGTAGGGATACATCACCCCGTAGTAGTCGGGCACACTTTTGGTTTCAATGTTATAGGCCACCGGCGCGATTCCCAGTTCTTCTGTGTACTCTTCTATTGCCCTAATGGCATCGCGCATCAGCGGCTTGGCAACTTCCATCGGCTGCTGGTTCGGAAAGTTTATGTGCCCTCGTTTGCCAACATCAAACTGCTGCGTTTCTTCATAGGTCATTTCAAAAATATTGAATTCCATCTGCTCCTCTTCAGTCACTGGCGTTCCGTCGGGTTTTGTGCTGATGTGATGATGAAACCATGGTTCGTGCGAAATGAGTATTTGGCGGTCTTTTGTAACAACCAGGTCAAACTCGATGGTATCCACACCGTGGTCAATGGCAATCAGAAAGCTGGGAATCGTATTTTCAGGAAGAAGTCCGCGCGCGCCGCGATGCCCCTGAAGGTCGAAACTGCGGGTTACTTCCTCGGTGGTGCAGGCTGCAATCAGAAACGATAGGATGGCTAGTAGAGAGACTTTCATAAACCGGCTGAAATTTTTTATTGAAGTGTAACGGTGGTGTATTAATTTACCGTTAATATATTGTGAACCTTCAGTTTTCCAAGTCAAAAATCTATCTCATGAAAAAGATTCTGTCACTGCTGGTGCTTTTCTTTGTTCTGACCCAAACTCTAATTGCGCAGACTCAACAGTATGGAACCACTACGTTCGTCCTGGTGCGACACGCCGAGAAAGTGGATGATAGCTACGATCCCGATCTTGCAGATGAGGGATATGAAAGAGCATCTGTATTCGAACGAATGTTCCGGGAGGTTGATTTCGATGCCGTTTACTCAACACCGTTTATCCGAACCAGAGAAACTGCGCGCCCAATATCGGAACGACATACCTTGGAGATAATGGAATACGATCACAGAGATCCCGAGGGCGTAACCGCAGAATGGATGGAGAAGCACCGCGGGCAGTATGTGCTTGTGGCGGGCCATTCAAACTCCACTCCAATGTTTGCGAATGCCCTGCTTCAGCGTGAGCATTTCACCGAGAAGTTCGATGAATCGGATTACGGAAATATTCTGATTATCACGGTTAGTTCGACTGATGAGCGCATGCTTTTTCACATCAGGTTTTGAAATTTTATTCCAGGATAGTTCTGAAAATATTTCGAACCTCCCGCCATTCTTCACTCCAGGGAGCAATCATCTCAAAATGTCCGGCTTTTGGTTGCAGCACCAGTATGGCATCATCCCCGGCCTGTTTGGCAGCTTGAGTGAAATGGTATCCGAAAAAAGGGGGCACCGGCGCATCGAAGGCTGCTGTAACTTCAACAAAGGGTACACCCAAAGGAAGCAGATGAATGGGGGATGTATCGAGAAAGGCGTCCTCACCACGCGTTTCAATATCCACAAGCCTTGCTACAGTTCCTTCCCCACAAGATGAAGAGCCGTAATTGGCATACCGCTCAAGGTCGTTGATACCTGCAAGCGAGATGACGGCATGAATTTGAATTGAAGTGTGAATGTCGATCGAATCGTCGATGCGCAGTGTACTGTAGTCAGGAAGGTTTTTTCGGGCGGCAAGCCATGTTGCCAGGTGGCCGCCCGCCGAGTGACCTGCTGCAATAACCCTGTCCAGGTTGATATTATGATTTCGGGCAACGGCATGCAGTGCATCCGCGCCAAAAGCAACGTCAAGAAATGTTCCGGGATACCCGCCGCCCTGATGCCCCAGTCGCCTGTATTCAATGTTCCATACGGCGAAGCCTTCATCTCTGAGTGCATTTGCCATGTGGTTCATGATCTCTGTTCCGGGATAGATATCGAGCCAGCAGCCGCCGTGTATCAGAATCACGGTAGTATGAGGGTCTTTATCGGGTATCCAGAGTTCACCGAATGCAAGTTCGCCGGTACCGTAATAAATTCTTTCATCGGGCTGGGGGAGATCCCCTTCAATCAGATCGCGCCAGGAGATAAGCTGTGCATGAACGTTTTCAGCAATGAATAGAAGCAGGAAAGCCGTTATAGTGACTCTTATGATCATGATTTATTTTCAAAGTTTAACTACCGTACATCCGCTGCCGCCGCCATCCCAGGGTGCGATGTCAAACTCTTTTACTTCCTGGCGCTGCTCAAGATATTCGTTAACCAGCTTTTGCAGAATACCTTCACCCTTGCCGTGGATAATTTCAACTTCATGAAGCCCGCGTGCAACGGCTTTGTCGAGATGGAGGGTAAGCTTTCTGATGGCTTCATCACCTCGCTGCCCGCGCAGGTCGAGTCTTGGCTGAACCGATAGGTCAAGTTCATCGGAACCGCTATACACCCTGTGTTGAGATGGTTTATTTTTTTTCTTTGGCGGATTGGTTTTCACCAGCTTATTCAGGTTTGATTTTATCTTCATTCCGTTTACCAGCACGGTGGCATTTTTACCTGACAGTTCCACCAGTTCGCCGGAAGTGTCGCTGTCGCCGATTAAGACGTAGTCACCCACTACCGGTTTCTCTCCGCTTCGGAACGGTTTCTCCTCCAATTCTTCCCTGAACCGGTCACGGTTCTCGTGAATGTCCAATTTGGCTTTCTGAACATCTGAGCGGGCTTCTTTGATGGCTTCCTTGTCTTCCATACCTGCCTGAACAATTTTCTCGACCGCTTCTTCAATTCTGCGATTGGCGCCTTTCATGATCTCTTCAGCGTCTTTATAGGCTTTTTCAAGAATTCTTTTTCTCTTATTATCGAAATTTGAAGCTTTTTCGAGGTACACTTTTTCTCTCTTCTCGAGCTCTTGCAGCTTATTTTTAAACTCTTTGTGCATCTGTTCCGACTCTTGCATCTGCCGCTCGAGATTAACCAGTAATTCGCCCATCTTATCCCGATTTTCTCCGAGCAAGTTTCGCGCACGCTTCATCATTGGTTTTGGCAGCTCCATACGGTCAGCAATTTCGAATGCATAGCTGCTTCCGGGAATACCCTTTTTGAATCGGTAGGTGGGAGAGAGGCTTTCCTGGTTAAATTCCATGGCACCGTTTACAACGGATGGGTGTTCGTGCGCAAACACTTTCAGAGATCCGTGATGTGTTGTAACTATGACTCTCGATCCGCGTTCAAGTATCTCTTCAACAAAAGCCTGGAAAAGTGCGCCGCCTTCTTCAGGATCGGTACCTGCGCCGGCCTCATCGATAAGCACCAGTGAGCCAGACGGCATCATTTTCAGTGATTGGCGCATCCAGTTGAGGCGTGACGAGAAGGTGCTGAGATCATTTTCGATCGATTGATCGTCTCCAATATCCACAAACAAGCCGTTCGAAATCGGAATGCTCGAATCGGGGTGAACAGGTACCGGGTAGCCGGATTGAATCATAGCTGCCAGTACTCCAACTGTTTTCATGGCAACAGATTTACCACCGGCATTTGGGCCGGTAATAACGATGGCAAGTTCATCGGAACGAAGTTCCAGATTCAGCGGAACAACAGGTTCGGCCTCTTTTGTACTCAGATTTTTCAGCAGTAGGTTGGGATTATTTGCGCGAATCAGATTTAAATGCAGGTCTTCGCTGATCTGCGGTATAACGCCATCGAGGCTCAAACCCAGGCTCACACGGCAATGAATCGCATCCAGTTCGCCAATCCAGCTGCAGTTAAGTGCGAGTTCTTCGCTGTATTTTCTAACCTCAGCGGTTAGTTCACGAATAATTCGTTCAATCTCCCGCTGTTCTTCAGACTCGAGCTGCCGGATTTCATTGTTGATTTGCAGTGCCTGTACAGGCTCCACATACACTGTTTGGCCCGTTGACGATACGTCATGGACAAAACCCTTAATTTTACGCTTGTACTCGGCCTGCAATGGTATCACCATTCGTCCGCTTCTTATGGTAGGGCCTTCATCAGATGTCATTCCATCTTTTGAAAGCTCTTTCATAATTCTTTGTATGGTACTTCTGAGCCTTCCACGCTCGCGGTTCAGGCGGCCTCGTATTTTTTGCAACCCGGGGCTGGCATCGTCTTTGAGTTCTCCACGGTCGGTAACAACGCGGCTGATAGAGTCTTCGAGAGGTTTAAGGCTTATCAAAAGGTTTGCAATATCGATCAAAGCAGGATAGTGGTCCTCAGTTCGTCCAAAAAACTGCTTTATGATTCTTGCCAAACGGGCATTCTGAAAAATTACCGGGAAATTGTCAATCGGCAGCATGCCTCCTTGTATTTTGCTCTCTCTGATCATATCCCTTACGTCATCCAAAACTGAAAGTGGGTTGCTTGCGCCGCTTTGAAGCAGCTTCATCCATTCGCGCGACACAGCGAGCCTTTGATGGACAATGTTGGGATCTGAAATGGGTTTCGCAGCTGCCAGCTCTTCTCTGCCGTAAGGCGTGTAGCATTTCTTGAGTGCTGCAGCCCGAATAGCATCGTACCCAATCTTTGAAAGACTGTTATCTGGATATGTGACGAATTTACTTTGCATTTTGTAAAGGTCGTGATCTTTGCTGTGAAATCGAACATAAATCAGCGGCTCAAAACTCCGTAGAGGGTTTCGCACCGTGATTTTTCTTTAAACGCATGAATTGCTCAGGTCAATTTCATACATTGCGAAAAAAGTCACATCATATATGAAAGTATTTCAGGTAGATGCCTTTACAGATCAGGTGTTTTCAGGAAATCCTGCCGCTGTTATTCCTCTCAAAGAATGGCCGGATACGGAAATACTTCAAAAAATCGCGGCCGAAAATAATCTTTCAGAAACCGCCTACTTCAAGAAGCAAGAAAGCGGTTCGTTCAAAATTCGATGGTTTACACCTTTGACGGAAGTTGACCTTTGTGGGCATGCAACACTTGCTTCGGCTCATGTACTCTTTAACCATCTTGGGTTTAGCGAAGGGCAGATACGATTCGATTCGAACAGCGGGGAACTGACGGTGCGTAAAGAGGAAAACGTTTATTGGATGGATTTCCCGGCAAATCCACCGAAGCCTATTCCCGTACCAAAACTAATTCCGGAAGCCATTGGCACCATTCCGATATACTGTGGGGTAAATACGGATCTGTTGGTGCTGGTGCAGGATCAGGAAACGATAAGAAATCTGAAACCAGACCTATTAATACTAAAAAAGATGGAGGTGCGCGGAGTCATTGTTACAGCGGTTTGCATCGATGGCGAAGCCGATTTTGTCAGTCGATTTTTTGGCCCGGCTGTTGGTGTTGACGAAGATCCCGTAACAGGCTCAGCACATACGGTTCTGGCTCCTTTCTGGGCAAAAAAAATTGGTAAAAAAAGACTCAAAGCAAAACAGATCTCAAAACGAGGGGGAAGTTTGATGTGCGAGGTAAATGGCAACAGGGTTTTGATTGGCGGTGAAGCGGTAACCTATATGAAAGGTGAAATAGCTTTCTGACATGATCATTTTAATTCTGCTGATACTTGGCGTAGTTGCAGGGATTTTAGCCGGTTTTTTCGGAGTTGGTGGAGGACTTCTGTTCTCACCGATACTCTTTTCACTGTTCAATTTTCTTGGTGTTGAGTCACCGGTGGCATGGGCTATAGGTACGTCCCTTTTCTGCACGTTTACTGCCTCGCTTAGCAGTTCCATTCAGCAGTTTAAAAACCAAAACATATTCTGGAAAGAGGGCATACTTGTTGGCTGCTTTGGTGTACTGGGAGTTTTTTTAGGTAAGCAGATTGTAATGTCGCCGTACTATACGAACGATGTATTTGTTTCATTCTTTGTTTTACTTCTCATTTTTGTCGCTATACTTTTCTATCGAAAAAGCCAGTCGAACGTCACACTTCGGCTGAGCGGGGAGCAAATGGGAATACTAAAGATTACAAATGCCGGAGGTTTGGGCGGTTTTGTAGCCTCCTTGGCGGGCGTGGGAGGTGGAATTGTGCTCGTGCCGGTTATGAACCTCTGGTACAGGATACCGATTACCAGAACAGTCAGCATTTCTTCTTTGGCAATTGTAATCATTTCCTTTTCCGGCTGGATGCAGTACGCATTTCTTACCAATCCTGCGGGCGGTGTATCTCCCTATACGTTCGGGTATGTCGATTTTGGCACAAGCTTGCCCTTAATTATTGGGGCATTCTTTGGCGGGTTTGCCGGGGTAAAGTTCAATGAGAAGGTATCAGACCCCACGATCCAGGCCGGATTCTCAATTATGGTAATTTTTGTGGCGATCTCATTGATGATAAACATCATTTAGACCGTTTAGCCGGCGTCTTGAAATCACAAAGAAGAGTAAAATTCCCACGAAGAATATGCCTGCTGAAAAAAGTAAGAGCTCACTGCCAGGCCTGATTACGTAGATCGCTGTTATGAACTGAACAATAATAATGACAATCAGCAATGCTGCAATGGTTTTCCTTCCTATTTTACTAATTACAAATGCACCCATTGGCGCTCCGAATATTACAACCGGAATACAAACCAGCAGATAATTGATCGCTTCAGCCTGCATGGTGTTTAAAACAAACGAGTGCATGAGAAAACCGATAATTGCATTCGAAGCCATAAGAATGACTGACGTCGGAGTGGCAATTTTTTCTGACAGTCCATACTTGAGTACAACGTAAGCAAACGTGCATATATCAAGGCCATTTCCCAAAATTGAGCTGAAGACTCCACCCATCATACCAACCAGTACAAGTTCAGTTTTTTGTCTTTTGGAAAGCTTCGGCAGTGCGTCAATAGAATCGTTTGCCTTTACAAAATTCACCACGAACAGGGCAATTCCAAAACTGAGCCAGAACGACACGAACATCATTTTCGCGTAGTTAGGCAGCACATAGGGCAACACAAAAAATGAGCCGAATATGATGCCTATAAAACCGCCGACCCCGGCAAGCAGCAGATACGTCTTTTCAATTTTTATGCCTGATAAAAAAATCCAGATTGCTGCACAGGTCATTCCAAAGCTTTGTATTGCGAAGCTGAAGTTTCTGGCCACGTCGGGTTCAATATTGAAAAGCAGGGTCATTGCGGGGTAAGCAATTGCTCCGCCGCCTTCGGAGCTGGCACCCGCAATAAACGAACCGAAAATCATTACAACAGTCATAAACCAATTGTCCGCAAAAAGATGCCAGAGTTGGTAGAAGGTCATATACAGAACCCAGGCCGCGAATAAAGAGCCGACAATGAGTGCAAATTTTAGTTTAAAACTTTTGGCAGGCATTTAATGGGTTTATTTGCTGTTTTTGAGCTTTTTTAATCTGAGTACGGCCTCAAGCGTTCCTGAACCGCTATCCGAAAATTAGATTTTGAGCTGGGTTTGGTTATTAATTAATTTTTTCTAATATATTCTCCGAAAATCAATACGGGGACGGCAATGAACGGAGATCAAATATCATCACAGACAAAGAGCATCTGGCAACCGGCAGGGCTTGACGAAATTATTACCCGCTTTGGGTTTTCGGGGATAACTACATGGTTGATTTTAGCAGCCTGGGTTATACTTATCTCAGTATCCATTTATTCCGTATTCACACTGATGTCGGAAAGCTGGGTATCAACGAGTGTAGAATCATCGTCCGTCCAGTTCTTTTTTCTTTTTTATCCGCCGCTAATTATAGGAATTTTACTCCTCTTTTGGGTTGGTTTTGAGTGGGGTTTTATCCCAATATTTATTTCATCTTTTGTAATTGCGTTCTCAGCAAGCATGCCCGTGTATTGGGCACTCTTATTTGCTTTTTCATTTGTACTTGGTATAGGTATTTATGCATTGGCTTATTATTGCGTTCCGGCACGAATTGACCTCAGGGATCTGAAAAGCGCTGCTTTTTTTGTAATAGTCTCCCTCATTGCAGCCATGGCAAGCTCTCTTGGTTCTTTTGTTTGGAGCTTGCAGCAAAATCTTTCTCCATCTGCAACGCTGAATATCTGGAATGGATGGTGGACCGGAGCGTTTTTCCAGTCGCTGCTAATTATTGGGCCCCTGCTTTTTCTTTTTAGTCCATCCGTATTGAAAGTAAAAGAGAAGTTCCTGAATCAGAAAGCCAGAGAAGAAGTAACGCTCGGCTGGATATACAGTGCAATTACCAGCGTCGTAGTTGTGATTTCGCTATTTGTTATTGGCGGCAGATTCCTCGGCCTGGAGGGAATATCCCAGGCGGTAGCCGCATCCGATCCGTTTGTTGCAGAGAGGGTTCTGCAGGCAACAGGATCATTTCAGATCATCTTCTGGATATCTCTTGGAATTATTTTAATTGTTGGCTTCACCGGCATGTATATCGTTTCCAATTGGAATAAGAACCTGAAACTCGAAGTCAACGAAAAAACCTCAAATCTTCAAGTTCGCGAACGAGAGCTTGAAACCGCTATCGATGAACGCGATCTGTTGCTAAATGAGATCCATGGGCGCGTCAAGAACAATCTCTCCATAATTCTGGCACTGTTTGAGCTTCAGCTGAAGCGCGCCGGTGATGAAACTCTCACTGATACGCTGCGTGATTCAAAATCCAGAATTCGTTCAATTTCGCTGATTCATGAACTGATGTCGCAGGCTGGTACATTTAAGACGCTGAATCTTAAATCGTATGTGATTAAGCTTACAAACCGGCTTGATCAGGATTACAGATTTGCGAAATACCACTCGGATATTTCTGTTCATGCCTCCGATCTGATTCTCGATGTGGAGCGCGCAGTTCCGGTATGTATGGTAATTAATGAAGTGATCAGCAGAGTATACGAGCGTACCAGTTCTGTTGGCGAAAAAACGTCGATCAGTGTCGATCTTTACTCAGATGAGCAGATTTTTTATGTAGTGGTACGGGAGAACGGCAATCTGCCACACAGCTTTTTCGACTGGAAAGACAGCGAAAATCTTGGCACCCGCCTTATTCGCTCTCTTACCAAGCAGATAAAGGGAGAACTTTTGGTGGATGATTATAAAAACTCGATCGCGATCCTTTTTCCAAATCTGAATACGCTGAAAAGAAACGAGATTTCTGATGTGATCGAGAAAGTCAGGATTTCACACGGAATCGAAGCGTAAGTTGATGTCTGCCTAATAACCGGCAACACTTCCGTTATGACGTGAGTCGGAAGCACCAAAAATATTGCCTTCTTCATCGATCAGTATTGTATGAATCAGGGCTATGCTGTTGCGCCTCACAACCGAGTGTCCCTTTTCTTCGAGCATACGAATTGTATCATCAGAGAAATAAAGGCCTTCAACCAGAATGCGGTCCGGAAGCCACTGATGGTGAAATCTCGGTGCAGCGATAGCTTCTTTGGCATTCATTCCGAATAGAGCCATATTTAAAAAGTTTTGCAGTGTAGCTGTGATAATGGTTGGTCCGCCGGCTCCGCCTCCCACAAACCTCACCTGTCCGTTTTTCATAGCAATGGTGGGACTCATACTGCTTAGCATCCTCTTTCCGGGTTCAATGGCGTTTGCCTCGGCCCCGATAAGTCCGAACATATTGGGTGCTCCCGGTTTGGCTGAAAAGTCATCCATTTCATTGTTAAGCAGAAATCCGGCACCTGTTACGGTTACGTAGCTGCCAAACGACCCGTTCAGGGTAGTATTCACGGCAACGGCATTCCCTCTTGAATCAACGACGTTGAAAAGGGTGGTTTCTTCAGGTTCGACAAGCTCAAAAACATCGCCGTAAGCAAGCCTTTCACTTTCCGTTGCACGGGACGGGTCAAAATCTGACATCCTCTCACTGATGTACCAGGGGCCTGTGAGACGGGAAGAAGGAATTTCGACAAAATCGGGGTCGCCAAGCCAGTAATTCCGGTCGGCAAACGAGCGCCTGAACGCCTCACTGAGCAAGTGCACATACGCTGCCGTATTGAAGCCGAGGCCTTCCGGTTCATGATCACTGATCATTCCAAGAACCTGGGCCATAACAAAGCCTCCGCTGCTTGGCGGGCCCATCATGTAAAGGTCGTAGCCTCTGAAACTGGTTTTAACCGGATCTCTCCAAACGCTGCGATAGTCTCTCAAATCCCTCAGTGTTAATATTCCGCCGGTGCGCTGCATTTCATCTACAATCAGCCGGGCAGTGAGGCCGGAATAGAAGCCTCTGCGCCCCATGGCAGCGATACGTGCAAGTGTTTCAGCTAGATCACTCTGCACAAAGAGGTCTCCCTTTTTCCACGATTCACCGCTGGATTTTACATAAATCTCTTTTGATCCATTGAATTGCCTGAGGTTTTCTGCTGCCCGATTCATGCTTGCTGCCTGTGAACTGCTTAGCCGGTAACCTTCGCGGGCCAGGCTGATTGCTGGTTCCATAACCACTTCAAGTGGCAGTGTGCCGTATCTTTCAAGAGCGGTAATCATGCCGTCTACAGTGCCGGGTACGCCGGAGGCAAGACCTCCTTTCTGGCTCAGATCCGGATCAAATTCCCCCTCACTATCCAGAAACATATTTCGCGAAGCCCGGTTAGGCGCTTTTTCCCGAAAATCGAGTGTTCTCACAGAACCGTCTTCAAGATGTAAAACCATAAAGCCGCCACCTCCGATGTTGCCGGCCCTTGGCAGCGTAACGGCAAGGGCAAACTGAACGGCAACAGCTGCATCAATCGCATTGCCCCCTTGTTTCAGGATTTCCAGACCAGCCTGCGTAGCCCTCTCTTCAGCCGACGATACCACTCCATTCCTGAATGGCTCCGGAGAAGCTATCTGAGCATTTACAACCGAACAGTACATCAAAAAACAAATCAGTAATATTTTGTATAAATACTTAATTAAATTCATCATATTTAACTATATGTTTAGGCATCAACAATCAACAAACCTTGAATTTTGAACCCAACCCGCCCCAACTCTAACAGTTGCCGAAAAGCAAGGCACTCTGGCAGGTTGTCAACCGGTCACGCTCTCGGGTGAAATTCTTTGTGGATCTGATGAAGAAGTGAACGGTCGACATGGGTATAAATTTCAGTGGTCAATATCGAGGTATGGCCCAGCATTTCCTGAACGGCCCTGAGATCGGCACCCCCCTCAAGTAAATGGGTTGCAAATGAGTGGCGGAAAATGTGAGGATAGACGTTTTTTTGGATGCCGGCTTTCATGGCATACTTATTTACGATATTCCAAACACTCATTCGTGTAAGCGGGCCGCCGCGTTGGTTCAGGAAAAGTTTATTTTCAGTTTTATCCGGCCTGTCGGGATTTATGAACTCTTTACGGGCAGTTTCGATATAGTGTTCGAGTGCGAGCTGGGCAATCTCGCCAACCGGAACAAGCCGCTCTTTGTTACCCTTGCCAATTACCCGGATGAAACCAATTTCAAAGTAGAGCATGTTCATTTCAAGATCGGTGAGTTCACTAACCCGCATGCCGCTGGCGTAAAGGGTCTCGAGGATAGCTGCATCCCGAATGCCTGCAGATGTGGTTCTGTCGGCCGCATCGATTATTTTTTCAACTTCGTGCGCGTCAAGAACCTCGGGTAGTTTTTTTGCTTTCTTGGGAAGCTCAACCAATTCTGCCGGATTGGCTTCGGCCAGCTTTTCAACCACGGCAAACTCATGAAAACTACGAATACTTGAGATATTGCGCGCTATGCTGCTAACGGCTAACTCCATCGCAGTGAGCTCTTCAAGATACGCTTCTATATGCTGAAGGGTTATGCCGGCAAGGTTCGAAATCCCAAGAACGTTACGTGCAAAGTCGAGGTATCTTTTGAGATCATTTTCGTAGGAGGTGATGGAATTATCTGCGAGGCCTTTTTCGAGTTTAATAAACCGAAGATAGTGTTTTAATTCTGCCTCGAATGCCATTAGAGTGATTTACCTTTTTCAGCAGCGGTATCGATTTCCTCCTCAACTTTCTCGGTTAGTTTCTCTTTTTTCTCTTTTTCTTTCTTTTCGGGGTATTCGATTCTGCTGTGATAAACCCCTACAAGAATGTTAAGAAATGACTTTTTAATGTTTTCAATCTGCTTAAACGTCAGAGGGCAGTTGTTTAGCTGTCCGTCTCTGATGTGGTCATCTACCATTTTATTGATGAGATTCTCAAGTTTATGGTAGTTTGGATCTTTCATTGCCCGTGAGGCGGCTTCAATTCCATCAGCAAGCAGCAGAATCCCCTGTTCTTTTGTGAAAGGGTTGGGGCCATCGTAGCGGAAATCTTTTTCGGGCACTTCATCATCTTCTTCGGCTTGTTCTTCAGCTTTACTGTAAAAATACTTGATGAGCGATGTTCCGTGGTGCGTTTTGATAAAGTCGATAACCACCTGAGGAAGATTGTTTTCCTCAGCCTTTTTTACGCCATCCGAAACGTGAGCCTTAATAACAAGCGCACTCATTCGTGGTTTTAGCTTGTCGTGATCGTTGCCGGCACTCTGGTTTTCAATGAAATAGCCCGGCTTTTCCATTTTACCCAGGTCATGATACATGGCACCGACCCGGCAAAGCAGAGAGTTAGCTCCAATTTCGGATGCGGCCGACTCAGCCATGTTGGCAATTTGGAGACTGTGATGAAACGTGCCCGGTGCCTTATTCATCAACTCTTTCATCAAAGGGAGGTTGGTATCGGCCAGTTCAAGAAGAGTGAAATCGGTAGTGATCTTAAACATCTTTTCAAACAGCAGAATAAGGGGATAGGTGAAGAGAATGAATACAGCGTTGATTGCAACGAACATCACGTCTTCGAGCATCCGCTCAACACCGCTATAGCGCGCAAGCGCGAATCCTGCAATCACGATTAAGTAGGTGGCAAAAACCACGCCGGGTGTTGTGAAGAAGAACTGCGATCTTTTTTTAATATCTCTTACTGAAAAAACGCCAAGGCTGCAGGCAGCAATTGTGGCGACCATGTATTCAAAATTATTGTCATGTATCACAGCGGTGATGATACCGAGTGTAACTGTAGCCATCAGTCCAACTCGTGAATCAAAAATAATGGTCAGAATAATTGGCGCCACCGCAACGGGAACGATATAGCTGTTTACACTATCAATAGGGTAAATTAATGCACTTGCAAGGCTGATGATGCCAAGAGCCAGAAATACCAGCAGGAACATCGAAGGTTTTTCAAAAATTGACTTTCTGTATAGGTAGATATAGATCAGGAAAAGAAGTGCAGCTATGAGGATAACGAGCGCTTCTCCACTGTATCGAAGCCATCGCTCAACCTGTGAGGCTGTTGCAGCACGTGCTTCACTCAGACTTCTGAGCGCGTTGGCGCGTTCATCTGAAACGATATCGCCACGGCGTATGATTATTTCACCCTGCTCAACAGCCCCTTTGGTAGTGGAGATATTGCTCAGGTTCTCTTCGAGTATAGCCTCAGTATCTTCTTCGTTGTACTCCCAATTGGGCAGTATCACCTGATCATAAATCCGCAGCGCTGCGCGTGTAACATCAGATCCCAGCTGACGCGATAAGATCATGGAAACATATTCGCGTGCATTACTCAAATCTCTTGTATTAGCCAGGTTTACAGTGCGTTCGGTTCGCTCTCTGAGGTTTCTTATCGTGATATCGTTGCGATTGAGTGTGTCTTTTCTGCGATCGATAATGCCATCCAACATCAGTACATCAAGTATATCTTCGAGCTGATTTCGTATCTGCCGCGTATACAGACGCTGCTGAGAAAGATTTCTGTCGTGAACATCCAAATAATTTTCGAGAAGTGTGTACCAGGCATCGTCATCGAGGTCGAGATCGGAGAAATTTTTCTCCTGCATAAATCTTATGCTGTCGCTCGCGGCTGTCGCGGCCTCTTCTTGCTTTGCCGTTTGCCACTGCAGATAGCTGTCGAGAACCGGCTGAAGGCTTCTGAATATCCCATCCAGGCCGGTGTCAACCAGCAGCGGCACATTGTGATTTACATGAAATACGGGAGGTGTTTGGCGCCGGATTTCTTCTCGTTCTTCACGAAGCTCTGTTTCGGTCTTTTTTAAAGCAAATGTGAAAGGAGCTACAAGGTCGTCGGCTCTCCAGGGTTCACCAATACTGTAGCTGGAAACCGGCTGAAAGGTTGTTTGTGGAACAACAGCGAGTATTACGCCAAGAAATACAAGAAAGATGAGAGCACGCAAATACTTGTTTTTTCTATCTCTTACTTCCTTCTCCTTTTTCTTTCTTTTCTTGCCTATGTTGGGAGCACTTCCCGGCTTCTTTTGGCCAAGTCCCAGTTTATCAAGAATACTCATAG
>PWWL01000159.1 GCA_003561515.1 Balneolaceae bacterium | reverse complement strand
TGTTGTTGTTATTGCTAAACATAATATAACACTTTGCCGTGGCTTATCCGACACTTATATTCACAATTTACACCAATTTATCTCCAAGATTTTTCCCTGATATAAGAATCGAACTCAGGTTATTAATTCAACCGCTCAACGCGTTCTTTTAGTTACAATTTTTCCATTTAACCAATTTAATTGATGAAAACCTTACCCTATTCCATTGGACTTATTCTTTTAGTTACAATTTTTCTTAATAGCTGTACAGAAGTCGATCAGGTTGAATTAACCCCCAGTGTAGTACATCTAAGTAATGTCCTGACTATTGAAAGCAATGATGAGAACAACAGTTCTGAGCCATTTATTCCGTTCATTGCGGATGTTGCTGTGAACAGCGAAGGCCAGATTTATATCTTCACAGGTCAGGATTCAAAGTTTCAAGTATTTGATCAAAACGGGGTTTGGCTTTACTCATTTGGAGATACAGGGGCCGGACCCGGCGAATTCGGACAGGTATCGGCAACTTATATGGATAGCAGAAACAGGCTGATTGTTGCAGATCGTGAACACGGGCGTATTTCTATCCTTGATAGTCGAGGTTCGCTGGTATCTACGAGTAGTTCTGCCGGCATTAATACGATACGATCCATAAGAGAATTACCAGATGGCCGATACATTGTAACCGGTAACAGGGATGATTACCTGATTCATATTTTTGATTCTGAATTCAGTGCACTACAGTCAAGTTTTGCTACTATCGATCATTTTGCAGACAATGAGCGAGCATCAGAAATACAATGGATGAAGGGGCAGGCAGGCCATGTTCATTTCTGGGAGGAGGGGCAAATTGCATTTGTTCCTGCTAACTATCAGGGAAAGGTTTTTTTGTACGAGGAGAAAAATACCAATGAGTGGGATCTTGTTAACATAGTTGAGGGATACAAAATATATGAGCCCGCTTTAACCTTCCATTCAAGCCAACCACCCTCCGGAAAACCTGTTCACGGGATTTTAGGTTCACCCGATGGCATGTTGTTTATTTCGTACCGTACAAATTCGTATGGGTTTTACCAAAATGAGGATGGGTTGCTATATCATATCTCATACCAAACTGCGGAAGATGGTATGAACCTGGTTATTGAGCATTTTGATACAGCCTCTAATACATTACTTGAGTATGGTATAGTTGAGGACCTCAGTATTGAACATACTCTAAGAAAGCAACCACTTTGGCTGGATGATTCTTTAAATCTGTATTTATCAGATAACAGCGAGGTGCCCAGGCTGGATGTAATGAACATTCAATTAGATTAGCAGAGTTTTTTTACAGAATCATATCCGGTTCTGCGAAGCCCATTAGTATTAATTTATAAAGCTAAGAGGGGCTTAGTTAATAAATCTGCTGTAAAAGAGGTCGTTATTACAATAACCCCTCAGAATTTCAAGAACGCAGGTTTTAATAATCGACATGCAGTTGTCCCGGAGAATGGTTGCCTACGAAATTGTTAGCTAAGAACTACTCTTGTGTTGCCGCTACGCGTTTTTTTTCAACATATTCTCCTACATACCTTCCAACAACATAGCTGCATAGCATAAGCATATAGCTTATGGTGCGTATAGCTTCAGCGCTGAAAAAATAGATCAGTACAATTAGCAGAATACAGGAGCCTGCTAAATATGCAAGATCATAATTTAAAAACTTGTCTGTATTCATATTTCTTCTCGGTGTGATATTTAAAAATTAACGCTTTTAAGTGGATCAACAGGGGATTCGATAATTAAATTTCTCGCCATCATGAAGTCAAAGAGTTTGACTAAACTAACATTTTTCAGGGATTTCATTAATATCTGGTCACTTTTTTTTTATATTAGATAGCTGCACTGCTTGATGTAAAAAAGTGATAGTTCCGAGAGCGCTGCCAACAACAATTCGGGCCCATCATTACAAAAATATTTCTATCGGTGTCCAAAAATGGATATGTGGGAGTACCGGTGTAACTGCTCACTTTGCTGATTTACATCATACCACAAAACCGTTAAACCTTTACTAATCTATTGGCACAGAACCAGCAACCACTAAAAATAAAATCCTTATGAAAAGAGAAACCGCCTCATGCATCATCAAACTAACGGCAATTTTTGTGGTATTTGCAGGCCTGATACTCGTATCCATCGTTTACTTTCAAATTCAGAGCATGAATAATTTCTTAGAGGGCATGACGGGACAGGCGGACGTTTTCGGTGAGTTGGAAAGGGCTATGATAGGGGCCGGTTCAGGCTTTGGCCGGCATAGCTACACCACTCCAATAGTTGTAACGATTTGGGGATTATTGTTATATGCTTTGAATCGGCCGTTATCTCTTTTAGTGTCTAAAGAATGACGTATTATTAATTTAAAATTCGAGCCATGCAATTCAAAATAACCTCAGGGATTGAACATGGAACTATCAGGAAAGTTTTTTTCATCCGGCAAGGAATAGTGGTTTGAGTGCAGTTATTTCTATGGGCGTCCTTTGCCGCTATACTTGTTCGGATTTTGGCTGCAGAACTCTTTGAAATAACCCTGCCCTCATTAGCGGAATGGTCGGGTTTGGCTATCCTTACAGCTGTGGCAGCATTTCTTACGCCCAGGTTTATCGAATGGATTCGGTCGTAACAACTTTATAAATCTGTACGGTAATAGAGAACAAGCGTTTAGCCGGGTATATGACCTGACAGCTCCGACAGGATCTGTCAGCATCATCGTAATAAGGCATTCTTACACCTTAAGCGCAATGTGCAGGCGGTCGGGCCGGCTATCTTTTTTGATCTCCTCATAGATCGAGGTGTCCAGTGAATAGAGGTACATTTCGCTTTGTACCGACACGCCGGTGAATGATTTCATCAAATCGAAAACAGGATCGTTTTCACAGGCGTATAGCGTGATCAGTGTATAGTCGGAGCCGCGCTGAATGTTGTTTATGTGCCGGAAGAGAGATTGAAGCGCCTCCGGGCAGTTGTCATGGGCGTAGAGTACGAGCGAGAGCTGCTTCAGGGGTTCGTTCAGGCGAACCGGCTGAGGAAGCTTAAACAGGGGAGAGAGCAATTTTAATGCCCTGTTCACAATGCGGATGGTGGGATTCAGCTTCAGCACCTGGTAGCTTTTGTAGAGCTGTTCATCCCACATAGCGGTAATCGCACGGATTCGTCCGTTTTCACGGGCAACAAGGAAATTTTCGGGTGAGAGGTTATCGAGGCGTTCAAAATATCCGCGAAGGGTGGAGGCGGTAATCTGTGGCGCCATCCGAAAGCTTTGAGCGTAGTTCAGGTACACCTTTTCCAGTTCCGGGAGGTCATCCATTGAAAGAGGGCTGATTTCGAACCGCGGATCCGTTTTGAGTTTCCGGATGGGCAGCAGGTTAAAGATCCGGTTATCGCCCAGATGAAGGCCCTCGGGAATGCCGGCGCGTCCGCTTGCAAAAACCAGTGAGTTTTGGTTTGCCTTGAGGAAGTTGCCGATCACAAAGTCGGTATCGGAGGAGAGCACATGATCCATCGCCTTCTTTACCATCCGGAAGGCGGTGAGCCCTTTTCGGTAGGCTTCGTCGAGACGCAAATCCATCATGTAAGCAAACTTCTTAGGCTTGCCCAACAGCATCGCCTCAAAATGGATCACGCCCACAAGACCAACAATGGTAGCGCCATCTTCAACCACATAGTGCCAGGAGTCGGGATCGAGCAGCCGGTGGTGGGTATTGTAGCGGGGTGAGCGGTTCACAAAAAAAGTGATCATACCTTCCTGGTAGCACCGCTTGGCAAGCGCCATGATCTGATCGTTGTCTGACTCTTCAGCGAGCCGGATGCGGATGGAACTCATATAATCTGTTTGCGTGATTTTTCTGAGTATAGGAAAAAGAGGGGAAAGTTTTGGGCCGGGTAATCTATGCAGGTCCTGCGATAGAGCTGCCGGATTCGGGCTTTGAGTGAAAAGGCAAAAGTTGGCAGCAGGTTACGACGCCTGCTATCGTGTGGACACATCATGTTAAATATACTTTCACCTTTAATCAGGAGATCCCTCTGCCACAGGCATCCCGTTGGGGCATGCATTCGCTGTGCTCACTTAGTCGGGATGACACAGATGGGCGAGGAAGCGGCGGGCATTAAAGCATCAGGGTGAATAACGTCTTTTAACGCCCGCCGCGGCAACAAACCAACCTCTTGTCATCCCGACTGGAATGAAACGGAGGGATCTCCTGAAAACCATTGATAAGTTATGGGGTTAAGTGATTTCACAGAAAAACTTGTGCCCACACGATAGGAAATCGGTCGCGCCAACCGATGCACAGGAACCCGGCACAAGTGTACCGTATTTGAATAAATGTTGAGTAAAAATTAACTTAATTAAAAAAAAGTTTAATATTATTGAAACACGGATGCAATTAACTCCGTAACAGCTCAAAAAAAACGAATGCCATGGAACCCAAACTTTCAAAATTACCGGTCAGGTGTCCCAGCTGCGGAAGCGGTCTGTCGGTGCAGTCTCTGGCCTGCCGGGAGTGCGATACCGTTGTAAACGGCAGGTATGATCTTCCGGTGCTGCTGATGCTGGAGAAAGAGGAACTGGAATTTGTGCTCCGGTTTGTGCTGAACAGCGGCAGCCTTAAGGAGATGTCGAAGGAGATGGGGCTGAGTTATCCCACCATCCGCAACTACCTTGACGATTTGATTTCAAAACTTCAATCACTAGAGAATCAAAAACCATGAAAGCTGAAGAAAAAAGAAAAAGTCTTACATCCTGGCTGTTCAATCCGTTCCTCTTCTGGAGCGGCGAAAAACTCTTTTTGGCCGGCGTACTTGCGATACTCCTCCACATCCCGATGGCGATGGTATTCAACATCCGTTTTGGCGGCGCTTTGGATATGCATGTGGGACCAGAAGCCCCGGCGCTCGCGGTGATTGTGACCGACATATTGATCGCCTGGATGGTCATGTTCCTGTTTTTGTACGCTGCAATCAGGCTGTTAGGAAAAACGGCAAGGCTGATCGACATCGCCGGCGCCGTGGGTGTGGCCAGATTGCCGCTGCTGCTCTCATCCATTCCGGTTTATTACACTGCACCGGATATTGAAACACCGGAAGAGGTTCTGGCCCTGCAGGGAAGCGAAATGGGCTGGCTTATTGCGGGCGCATTACTCTCTCTTCCATTCTTTGTATGGTTTATCGTACTGCTGTTCAACGCGTTTAAAGTCAACTCAAATCAAAAGGGATGGAAATTGGGTGTTGGTTTTGTCGGCGCTATTGTTGTTGCTGAAATCGCATCACTTTTTCTAAACCGCTACTTCACAGGACTACTGTCATGAAAAACATACTTAAATTACAATCCACCGGGAAAACAGTTTTGATAAACAGCCTGTTTTCGTTCTTCTTAGTCTCGCTGATGATCTCGTTCATGGTGTCTGATGCTTCGGCTGTTTCAACACAAGCCGCCACCAGTGAAACCGTAGTTCTTGATACCGGCAGCGGAGAACTGGAGGGAACCCTGCTGACACCGGCTGTGAATGGGCCCGTGCCCGTGGTGCTGATCATTGCCGGAAGCGGGCCTACCGACCGCGACGGGAACCAGCCGATGATGATGAACAATTCCCTGAAATACCTGGCAGAGGAGCTGGCTCAGTCGGGGATAGCATCGCTTCGATTCGACAAGCGCGGTATTGCGAAGAGCAGCGGGGCGATGGTCAGCGAAAGTGAACTCCGGTTTGAGAACTATATCGACGATGCAGCCGGCTGGATAACGAAGCTGAAAGATGATCCGCGGTTCAGCAGCGTTGTGGTTGCCGGCCACAGTGAGGGTTCACTGATCGGGATGGTGGCTGCAAGACAAGCAGGGGCATCCGGGTTTATTTCGCTTGCCGGCGCGGGTCGTTCGCTGGACCGGGTTATCCGGACCCAGCTTCAGAATCAACCCGCTTTTATTCTGGATGAGGCACTTCCTATCCTCGACAAACTCGTTGAGGGTGAGATGGTGGAAGAGGTTTCACCGATTTTGCAGGAACTGTTCCGTAAAAGTGTTCAGCCTTATCTGATCTCTCAGTTCAGATTTAATCCCACCGAGGAAATATCACGGCTCGGCATCCCCGTGATGATCGTTCAGGGTACGACAGATATCCAGATAGATGTGGATGATGCGGAATTACTCCATGAGGCACTGCCATCATCACGGCTCAAAATCTTTGAGGGGATGAACCACATTCTGAAGGAGTCGCCCGCCGAGATTCAGCAAAATATGGCGACATACACTAATCCTGAGTTGCCCCTGTTTCCGGGACTGAGCGATGCTATTGCGGGATTTGTATCCGGGATAGGAAACTGATAAAGTTTGACAGGAAGTTATTTCAGACAGGTGTAAAGTCTGGTATAATCTATTTGCCACGGAAGCACGGAGAATCACTGAATTTTCCGTGCCTCCGTGGCATTTTTTCTCACTTAAAAATGAAATTGGGGTTTACTTTCTCATTCCGCTCTAACATTAAGTTAACATAGCCCTTCTATCTTCACGGCGGATTCTGAAAAAAGAAGTTTGCCGTTAAAAAAATATGACCAAAAATTTTTCCTGCACCCATCTTCGTAATTTAATCATTCTAATCACCCTGGCCCTGGGGTATGGATGTGCCTCAGCCGTGCCTGATTCATCGTCCGCACCGACGGCTGAAGAGATTAACCGGGTAGAATTCGAACAGTACAGCTACTCTGGCATTTACCTCGACATTTCCAAAGAGACCGAAAACGCCCGGGCCACTCACTGGAAGCCGGACGGTACGGAACTCTACATTACCGGACGCTACACCGAGAACGTGGTGAACTACTCCATAACGGAGCCGTGGAACATCGGCACGGCCGTATACCGAAATGAGTTCAGCGTTTCGGGAGAGACCGGCAGCACGGATCAGCAATCGGTGCCGCACGGGTTATTTCTGCGCGATGACGGTGCCAAAATGTGGGTGTTCAACCGCACCGAAATGTGGGGCTACAATCTTGAAACGGCGTGGGATGTTTCAACTGCCGAAAAAGGATATTACATCTACCTTGGAGAGCATGTGCAGAGGGGTCACGATTTCGATTTCAATCCCGGCGGCACCCGTCTGTTTATCGACGACCGCAATGCGCAGGCCGTGCATGAATACCACCTTTCCGCTCCCTGGGATATCACCACGGCGGAATGGGTTTACAGCCTTGATATCAGCGACCAGGAGCAGGAAGTGCGCGGACTTGAAATGGTGCTGGGCGGTACCATCATGCTGCTGATGGACACGGTGCGGCAGGAAATTCTTCAATATCATCTCTCCGAACCGTATAACCTGCGAACTGCACGATTTCTGGACGCATTCGACGTGAGTGCGCAGGCCGTTCAGCCCCGCGGCTTAAGCGTTCATCCCGAACTGAAACACATCTATGTTACGGGCCGCGATCACCAGCAGGTATATCAGTATTCGAGGCACTGAACCTAAGTCGTGCAAGTTTCTCGCACCAAAGGCGTTCTGCAGGGCCAGTGTTTCGCGAATGTATACGCCGAAGTGCTCTGAGATTCTGCGAGACTCAGCGCCAAACTCTGCGCAAATCAGCGAGAATAATGTATCAAATTCGCTGAGGTCATTTAAAAAAGTGGACTTCCATTTTAATAAAGGGCCTCATTTAATCGGTTTGTGCACACATAAATGAATCCTAACTGATATCCCTTGCCGAAGTGGTTCAATTAAGATAGATTTAGGCAGAGCTATTTCCCCAATACATATCATTACAAAACGGAGAAGCCATGAAGCAATCTCTGTACCCCATTCTGTTTGCCTCCTTTTTTATATTCGCAACCGCCTGCAGCTCAACCAACAGGGTTACCATGAGCGTTCAGCAGCCGGCAGCCGTTTCAGTCCCCTCATCGATGCAGGAGATTGGCGTTATCAACCGTAGCCTGACCCGTGAACCGGCCGGGGTAATGGAAACCATCGACCAGATTTTTTCGGTGAAAGGTCCCGAGCTCGACAGTCTGGGATCGGAGGCGGGAGTTCGCAGCCTTACCGAAGAGCTCAGAAGAAACGACCGGTTTACGCGGGTTGAAAGGCCGGAGACCGGACGCCTCGAAAACCCGTCGTATGGAATCTTTCCGGCGCTCCTCTCATGGGAAACGGTGGGAGAGATCTG
>PWWL01000032.1 GCA_003561515.1 Balneolaceae bacterium | reverse complement strand
GAGCGGCCGGTTTCTGGAATTGCCGAAACGGAAATAATCCACAATCAGGGTTTCTATCGAAGGTGCATAACCGGGATCCAGAATATGCAGAATGTACTTTTCTTCATATTCGTTGATGTATGGCGTAAGCCTACGGCTTAAATTGATCCGGCTGTCTCTGCGAATCCAGGGATCCAGCAATACATAGGCCTTTAAGTGAGCCAGAATACTTCCGGATGACAAATCAGGCACTTCGGGATTAAGGTGAAGCCCGAAGGCATAAACGAAAGAACTTCCGGTTCCTTTCACTTTTCGTTTGCGGAGTTCATCTACAAGGTTGTTCATCTCATGCATGGAGGAAAGCGGGATCGGAGGTGTCACAATCTCAAAAGGTACAACTGAGGATGCAAGATTTTTTAACGAATCCTCAATTGATTCAATGTTTTGGATACCAGACACATTTACTCCTAAGCTTCGCAGCAGGTTCTCATATTTTTTGTCGCGAAGAATCTGCGCATCAAGCTCCAGTTTAAAAGTGCCAAAACGGCTATTGTTCACCTCAACCTCGTACGTGCTGAGCTTGTTTACGGAACCGCCATAGAGAGATTGCAGAATTCCGGCGGCTTCATCCATCTCCACACCGGTAAACTCCAGTTCAAAACCCACTTTACGCTCCGTACCTTCAGGATTTAGGGAGACTGGCGGTTGTTTAAAGCCGGCGCTCATATTCATGAATGTGATCAGGGTTGATCGGTTTTTTAACCTTCAGTGCGTTGATTGCAAACACAGCAATGGAGATATGAATTTATCGCCTGCAAATCAACCGGTGAGACCCGCTGAACACAATCGAATCAGGTGGTTGCCCCGCCGCAGCTGCTGCCGGCACCGGCTGTACAGCCATAGCAGTGCTGGTTTAGAACAATTTCACGGCTGTTCAGTTTTTCCAGGTCCCACTCTTTGATGTGACGGGGCGCTCCGTGATTGGTTTTCATCTGCAGCATTTGGTTGAAATCGCAATCATAGAGTGAGCCGTCCCAGCCGATGGAGATGGTGTTTCGGCACATCACGCCCATGGCTGCCGATGGATTAAAGGAGGTAACGAGCTTTTCCATATACTCTTCCAGATTACCGCTTTCAACCAGAAAATTCAGGTAGCGGCTTATGGGCAGATTGGTGATTGTGTAGAGGTCGTTAAAAACAATGCCGTGTTCATTCCACAGCCTCTCTTTGTACTGGTCGCGCAGTTCTTCCTGGTTCGGAGGCAAGAAAGCTCCAACCGGGTTGTAAACCAGGTTTAGAAGAAGACCGGTTTCCTCCTTGCCATAGCCGATCTCATTAAGAAGCTTGAGAACCTTCATCGACTTGTCGTAGGTACCATCACCCCGCTGGATGTCTGTTCTTCGCTTGCTGTAGAAAGGGAGGGAGCAGGTGATTTCCACTCCGCGGTCGGCCATGAATTGTGGCAGATCTTCAAATTTCCGGGTATCGAGGATGGTAAGGTTCGAGCGCACAATGATATGTTTGCCAAGCTTCGACACTTCATCAACGAACCAGCGGAAATGTGGGTTCATTTCAGGAGCCCCGCCGGTCAGGTCCACGGTTTGAATGTCGGAATTGTTGAGGGCCTCCAGGCAGTATTGAAGCGTTTCCCTGGTCATGATCTCCTTCCGGTCGGGGCCGGCATCCACGTGGCAGTGCTTGCAGGTCATGTTGCACATATAGCCAACGTTTATCTGGAAGATTTCAATGCCTGTTGGCCTGAGCGGATAAAGACCGATATCCTCAAGCTTCTCTTCGAATTTATCGAGGTTTCTCACTTTTTCGGAGTGATTGTTGATCACATCGAGCTGAACCTTTGGATCGGCAAGTGAGTGGCTTTGTGCAATAAGGGATTTCATTTTCTTTAAGTGAAAAGTGAAAAGTGAAAAGTGAAAAGTGAAAAGTGAAAAGTGAAAAGGTTGGCCGGATTACCCCGATTAAATGAAATAATCCGGACAGTTAAACAAGAAGAAAGAAAGTGGGTTTCAAAATCCCGGGTCAGAAATATTTCTACATACTCAGTTTGTCGACCTTGTTCATCATTTGAACACCGTGCACCAGTGAAGCTCCGCCTCGTATGGCCGTAGCCACGTGCACGGCCTCCATCATCTGCTCCTCCGAATATCCTTTCTCTAGGCTCTCAGTGGTGTAGGCATCGATACAGTACGGGCATTGCACGGCATGAGCTACAGCAAGAGCGATCAGGGATTTTTCCCTCGCTGAAAGGGCACTGTCGGCAAATACGGTTCCATAGTAGTCAAAAAATTTATCGGCTAATTCTTTCTGAAATTCTCCGACATCACCGAATTTTTTCAGATCATCAGGGTTGTAATAGGTCTTTTCCATGCGGGTTACTCGGTTATTAGATTGACAGGTTGTTTTTATTACGTTTAAAAACTTCGTAGTGGGTGGATAAAACGAACTTTGATCGTTGAATCAAAACGTAATTTTCTGTTATTTAAGGCTTCTGGGGTTCTACACGTTTGCTGCACATGAGTTTGTAAAAAGAGATGAATTTTGCAAGTTGTCATTTAGCTCTTTCTAATCTTAAAGAAACAGCAAGCCACATTTGTCACAAAAGGTTCAAATTACCTTTAATAAAGAATTCTCTGAGCCTCTTCTCTATATGTACGTATTGTGGCTATTGACTTATCTCTCGCACTTTTGCCTTGATGCAAAAGTGCCAAAAAATCAAGTCGGTGAATTCCCGAAACAGTTCGCCTCGGTTGCGCGGTACGAATCCAAGGCCCCGCCTGAAAGGATGAGAAATCTTGGTTAATTCATGCCCTGCGTGGCTTAGGATTCGTAAGGCTCCGCTACACCTTGCGAACCGGGAATTCAAGGCCGTGAAGATCTTTTTTAAAGCAACCATCATAAATCATGTGTGAGGTCAACATCCTATTATGATGCCTGTGAACTACTTATCGAACTCGAAATCTAGTTCGTTTTTAAACCATGAGGAAAGAGTAAGCCACATTTGTCACAAAAGGTTCAAATTACCTGTAACGATGCTGTTTTACGCGGCTCCTTTTCTTTGAGCACAGAATTATCCTGCGTGTGTGTGAATAGTCGGATTGATGTGCTCTTATTGTTATTTATTTACCTGGCCGGCATACCTTGTGTATATGGGTATTGCCCGGCCGGTCATCCAAAACAGACTGATAATTCTATCAAGAGGGGTGCGAGCCGGCTAACCCCATTTGCACTTTTTTTCTTGCCGGTCTTTAATTAAGTAAAAGGCAGCGAAGACAGCCTGCTGACCCGTGGCTTCTTACACCACTGCCTTTTCTTTTACTAATTCAAGAAGGCGCACAGATATTTCTGTCGTGCCAGAACGGAAGGTCCCCTCTTCATCAGCGAAGAGATCGGGCGTTCTGTAACCGTCATCCAGAACGGACCGGATTGCAGATTCAATCATTGCTGCAGCCTCTTCCATTTTAAGTGAATATCGACACATTAGTGCCACTGACGCCACTGCAGCCAATGGATTGGCCACACCCTGGCCTGCAATATCCGGAGCCGATCCGTGTACCGGTTCATAGAGCCCGTTGCCGTCGCCCAGGCTGGCGGATGGGAGCATGCCAATGGAGCCCGTGAGCATGGCGGCCTCGTCGCTGAGGATATCGCCGAACAGATTGCCGGTCACCATAACATCGAACTGTTTAGGGTTGCGGATCAGCTGCATTGCGCAGTTGTCGACCAGCATGTGGCTCAGCTCCACGTCCGGAAATTCTTCTGCTACCTCCTCCACGGATTTTCTCCAGAGTCGTGAGCTTTCCAGTACATTCGCTTTGTCCACCGAACAGACCCGCTTATCGCGGAAGCGTGCGGCTTCAAAAGCTTTTCGGGCGATTCTCTGAATTTCTGAGCGGCTGTACTTCATAGTATCCACCGACCAAATTTCTCCTTTATGCTCCGTGGTAAACCGTGGTTCGCCGAAGTAGATGCCGCCGGTGAGTTCGCGCATAATCAGGATATCTGTTCCCGCTATTACATCCTCCTTCAGGGTGGATGCCCCGGCGAGGGCAGGATAAACCTGTATTGGGCGCAGGTTTGCGTACACTCCCAATTCCCTGCGCAGTTTTAACAATGCGGCTTCCGGGCGCAGATCGGCGCTGAGGTCATCCCATTTCGGGCCGCCGACAGCACCCAGAAGCACAAATTTATGTTTTTTGCACAGCTCAAGCGTCTCTTGCGTAACCGGTTCGCCGTCGGTATCATAGCCGGTTCCACCAAACGGGCGTTCGATGGTTTCGATCTCCACATCAAATGCGCGGCATGCAGCTTTAAGCACATCCACAGCTACCGTGGTTACTTCCGGCCCGATTCCGTCACCGGGCAGGGTTATGATGGTTTGTTTGGTCATTTAATTTGTTTTCTTAGGTAAATTTTTAAAAATGGATAGTGCCAAAGTCCCCTCCTTTCCAAGGAGGGGATTTAGGGGTGGTTGGAAAAGGTTGAGAGCTAATAAAATGATTCAAATTTTTTTTTCAACGCTCCCGCAGAACCACCCCCGGCCCCTCCTTGGAAAGGAGGGGAGGTTCTTGTCCTTAGCTATTTACTTAGGCACCATCCCCGTAGCCCGCGCATAGGCAAAAATACCCCCCGCATGCACAATCTCGGCCACGCTGCCGAGGGGTTTCAGCTCATAGGTTTTGTTTTGCGTGTGATTGATCAATGCCGATGCTTCTGGATCAATCTCCAGTTCATCACCGGTGTGAATCTTCGTGCTCAGATCTTCAACGCTCTCATACGGCGTGAGAAAACCGCCGTCCACCGAGTTACGGTAAAAAATTCTCGCATACGATGGAGAGACAATTGCCTTGATGCCGGCAATTTCGAGACACGCCGGCGCGTGCTCGCGCGAGGAGCCGCATCCGAAATTATCACTCGCCACGATGATGCTGAAGTCACTCTTGGTGGCATCCTCATTTGTAAGTGGGATATTTCCCTGTGGCAGCCCCGACTCTGCGGCCGGCACGCCCGATAGGGCATACTTGCCATACAGCTTCCGCTCTTCGGGATCGCTCAGGCTATACACAAGGTGTGCCGCCGGGATGATCTGGTCGGTGTCAATGTTTTTCCCCAGAACAAATGCTTTGCCTTGTATGGGTTTTTGTTTGGTTGTCATCTTCTGAATTTTGTTGATTTTTTAAAATTGGGTGCTAATAGTCCCCTCTCGAGAGGGGAAAAGCACAGTGGCAAAGGCGTAGCCGGTTGCCACAAGCGAGGGGTGTGCACCGTTCTGGGCTCCGCGCCCTAATCAATACACCCCTGATCCGTTCGCTAAACGCTCACGAATCTGTCCCCTCTCCCCGATGCGCTCGGGACAGGCAAGAGGGGATTTAACCACCCCCGGCCCCTCCTTGGAAAGGAGGGGAGATACTTGCCCTTTTGAGGGATGTTATCAATGACAATAATTTCAAATCACCGTCTCCTGGATAAACACCCGTGGATCGGTAATCACCCCCGTTACGGCCGAGGCGGCAACGGTGTAGGGTGATGCCAGATAAACCTGTGCAGCTTTCGATCCCATCCGGCCGGGGTAATTCCGGTTGGTGGATGAGATGCAGACCTCTTCCTGATTCAGACGCCCAAACGTGTCACTCGGACCGCCCAGGCATGCCGCACACGATGCATTACCGATTTTGCAGCCTGCTTCACGGAAGATGTCGATCAGCGGTGTGCCAAGCAGGGTTTCGGTTTCTAGGCCCCGCGCAATTTCCGTGGTTGCCGGAACAATGTAAGTGTCGATCTTGAGCTTGTTGCCCCGGATAATCTCAGCCGCCGCCCTGAAGTCGGACAGCTTACCGCCAGTGCACGAGCCGATATAAGCCCGGTCGAGCCTCACGCCTTCCAGCTCCTCGGCAGTCGCCTTATTGTCGGGACTGTGAGGTTTGGCAACCATCGGCACCAGTTCCTCCAGATTATAGAAGTGTTCGCTGAAATACTTTGCATCCGGGTCGCTGTAAAACTTCTCATACGGCTTGTCGGTCCGTGCCTTCACGTACTTCTCGGTGATCTCATCCGGTTCAACCACACCGTTCTTACCGCCGGCTTCTATAGCCATATTGGTAAGTGTCATTCGGTCTTCCATGGTCAGCACCTTGATGCCTGGTCCGGCGAACTCCATCGTACGGTAAGTCGCTCCGTCCACGCCGATATCCCCGATAATTTTCAGGATGATATCCTTGGCCATCAGGTAGGGCGGGAGAGAGGTTCCCTCAAAAACAAATCGCATCGTTTCGGGTACTTTCACCCAAAGCTTGCCGGTACCCATGATAAAGGCGGCATCGGTGTTGCCGATTCCGGTTGCGAACTGTCCGAATGCACCTGCCGTGCAGGTGTGCGAATCGGTACCGAACAGCACCTCACCCGGACGCGTAAAACCCTCCTCAGGCAGTGCCACATGGCAAACACCTTTGTAACGGTCGGTTCCCACATCATAAAAGTGGGGCAGATCCTGCTCGGCGGCAAAAGCGCGGAGCACGTCCACATTACGGTTAGCATATTTGTCTTTGGTAAAAATATAGTGGTCAGGTATGATGACCAGTTTGTCCTTGTCCCACACTTTGGCATCATCGCCAAATTCACGGTGAAAGATTGAGATTGCCGGCGGACCGCAAACGTCATGCGTCATCAGTACATCTACGTCCACCCACACATTGTCGCCCGGTTTCACCCGGTCGCGGCCGCTGTGTTTGGCAAGGATTTTTTCAGTAAGCGTCATTCCCATGGTTATGGTTGTCTGTTTGGTATTGTTGTTTATGTTTGAAAGTAGTTTGGTGAAATTTGTCCCCCCTTTGAAGGGGGGATGTGCAAGAGCCTTCAGCGATTGCACTGGGGGGATGATTCCTGCGTGCTATGAGTTAAGTTCAAATACAAAACTTAAACAACGCTCCGTGACGTCATCCCCCGGGTGATTTCGCTGAACGCTCCATCACCCTGCCCCCTTCGAAGGGGGACTTTTCGTACACCTGTTTTTCCTTTACCCACCTGATGCAACCCTCCCGTGCCCCTGGAATGAAGTATCATTCATCATCGACATGATCGAGATCAGGTCGTGGTCTTCCACGGTTTTTTGCTGGTCGGCCAGCTTGGTCACTTTGATGTAGACCCGGTTCAGATCTTCCTTGTTGAGGTGGTAGCCGAGGTCTTCCAATTTTTTGCCAAGGGCAAACCGTCCCGAGTGCTTGCCGATTACAATCTTATTGCTGGTCAGGCCAACCGATTCGGGAGTCATAATCTCATAGCAAAGCGGGTTTTTAAGCACGCCGTGCTGATGGATGCCCGCTTCGTGCGCAAAGGCGTTTTCACCCACAATCGCCTTGTTGGGCTGAACGCCCTTTCCGGTGATCTGCGCAAGTAGCTGGCTCGAGGGATAAATCTCTTTGGTGTTGATGGATGTTGAAAAATCCATATTGTTTTTCCGTGTCTCCATCGCCATCACCACTTCCTCAAGTGAGGCGTTGCCGGCACGCTCACCGATTCCGTTCACGGTGCACTCTACCTGGCGCGCACCGTTTTGAACAGCCATTAATGAATTTGCCACAGCAAGGCCGAGATCGTTGTGGCAGTGCACGCTGATAACCGCCTTGTCGATATTCGGGATGCCCTCATTCAGGGTCCGGATCAACTCGCCATATTCCCACGGCAGCGCGTAACCAACCGTGTCGGGTACATTGATGGTAGTGGCGCCAGCCTCAATCACGGCCGTAAAAATTTCAATCAGAAAATCAGGGTCACTGCGTGAGGCGTCCTCTGCAGAAAACTCCACATCATCGTAGTGACTCTTCGCCAGCTCTACTGCTTCCACCGCCGATTCCAGAACCTGCTCACGGCTCTGCTGCAGCTTGTACTTCATGTGGATTTCACTCGTGGCTATAAAGGTGTGGACCCGCGGTTTTGCCGCAAATTCAAGAGCCGAGAACGCCCGTTCGAGATCAACCTGCCTTGTACGGCAAAGAGCGGCAACGGTGCTGTTTTTCACAATTTTTCCGATCTCGCGAACGGTTTCGTAGTCGCCGTCGGAGGCAATGGGAAAACCGGCTTCAATCACATTGGCTCCCAGCTTCTCCAGCTGTAGAGCAAGACGCAGTTTTTCGCTGCGGTTCATGCTGTAGCCGGGACTCTGTTCTC
>PWWL01000175.1 GCA_003561515.1 Balneolaceae bacterium | reverse complement strand
GTGGGGAGAGTTATGCTTAAGAGTATGTCTCCATTACTATTTATCAATTCATTTAGTTTTTGTTGGCTTACCATCCTAACCTCATCGATTATGGGTTATAAATTTACGCTCTATAAAAACTTAAAAAATTTCTCTATATAATGGTTCCTAAATCAAAGGCTATCATAAAATAAAATCTATTTGATAATGAACTTGGATGGGCTAAAAAAGACAATTGGCCCGGGTATCATTATGGCAGCCGCTGCTATCGGCGTGTCGCATCTGGTGCAATCGACCCGTGCCGGCGCCGAGTTCGGTTTTGCGCTGGTATGGGCAGTTTTGCTGGCCAACCTTTTTAAATATCCTTTCCTTGAGTTCGGGCCGCGGTATGCATTGGCAACCGGCAGGGATATGATTCGCGGCTATGCCGACATGAGCAGGGCCGCGCTCTGGATTTTTATCTTGTTCACAGTAACCACCATGTTTGCCATTCTTGCCGTTGTTGCGATGGTTACAGGCAGCCTTGCATCAAACCTGACCGGGATAGATCTGCCCGTAACCTGGTGGAGCGGAATTGTAATGCTAATTTGCATTTTGCTGCTCATTTCAAATCGCTACTCCGTGCTTGATGGGCTGATTAAATCCCTGATGGTAATATTTGCGGTTTCCACAGTAATTGCGATGGTTGCCGCCTTTTCTGTCGCCGAGTACCAGCCTGATCCGGGCTTTATTGCACCCGAGATATGGACCGTTTCGGGAGTGGCCTTTTTAATAGCCCTGATGGGCTGGATGCCCATACCCATTGATGCTGCGGCATGGCACTCCATCTGGTCGGTCGAAAAGTTGAAACAGACCGGTTATCGGCCCCGCCTTTCAGAAGTAAGGTTCGATTTCAATGTGGGTTATATCGGTGCTGCCCTTATTGCGCTATGTTTTCTAACTCTGGGTGCTCTGATAATGTATGGGTCGGGAGAATCGTATGCGGCCAGCGCCACTGCCTTTTCATCACAGTTTGTGAATCTCTACACGCTCACCCTTGGGGAATGGTCTGCTTTGATCATCATCATATGTGCGTTTACAACCATGTTTAGCACCACGCTCACGGTAACCGATACCTATCCCAGAGTTCTCACTCACATTCTGAATCTGCTGGCACCTTCAACTGAATCATCAAAAAACAGAGTGTACAGAATGCTGCTTGTCACGATCGCGGGCGGCGCATTTATACTTCTTTTTCTGTTAGGCGACCGGTTCAGGTTTTTGATCGACCTGGCCACCACACTTTCGTTCCTTACTGCGCCGGTACTTGCGTTTATCAACCACAAGCTGATAATGCAGCCTGAAGTAAGCCCGGAATACCGTCCTCCTGTGTGGCTTTACCGACTCAGCATTTCAGGCATAATTTTTCTTACGCTCTTTGCTTTTATTTACGTTTATTGGATGTTACGCTTTTAACCATTCTGCTATCATGAAACACGCTTTTCTGCTTCTTCTTATTCTACTGACTGCATCACCTGTGTTTGCTCAGTTTTACTCAACACAGTACAGGTCGGCCGGACAAAACTGGATGGAGATCCGCTCAGAGCACTTCAGGCTAATCTATCCCGAGCGATATTATGAAAAAGCTTTGCGCTCAATTACGATACTGGAAGCTGAGTACGCCGATATCCAGCAGCTCGTGGGCGGTGAACTTCGAAACTTTCCGTTCATTTTGAACCCGGACAACGACCGTTCAAACGGTTTTGTAACCACGTCCAACTTCCGCTCCGAGGTTGAACTGGCCCCCATTCGCGGTAAAGTTCTGAATCCGCAATCGGGCGATTGGCTAGAATCGGTAATGCCGCACGAGCTTGTTCACGCCCTTCACTTATCAGTCAATCCGCCGGCACTTACCCGGGCAGTCGGCCTGTTTTCACCCGACATGCGCCGGTCGGTTCACGCCGCCGCACCGCTTGGCATCCTTGAAGGCATTGCCGTTGAGCACGAGTCGCACGGTACCATACCGAATTCAGGACGAGGCAATTACCCTTATTTCACCAACCAATTCAACACGCTGCTTGGTACATCCGATGAATGGTCGATGGGCCAGCTTGTGCAGGTTTCCGATTTTTCACTTCCATTCAACAGGCATTATGTCGGTGGCTATGAATTTACCAACTGGCTGCAGAACCGCTATGGTGACGAAACCATGAAGGAGGCCATCCGATTTCATTATCGCTGGCCAATTCTGGGATTTGGTTCGGCTCTAAGAAGTACAACCGGCAAATGGCCTGCAAATCTTTACCGTGAATTTTCGGAGGATATGAAACGGGATGAAGATATGCGCCTTGCAAAGCTAACAGGACATACAGACGCCGCAGCTGAGGAAGTGCCTTTCACTGCCGGATGCCGGCGCACTAACCGTCCGCTATGGATCAATGACGACACCATTCTCTTTTACGGGCGCTCTTGTAACCGGGCTTCCGGGTTTTACACCCATAACTTCAGTACGCAGGAGACGGCCCTTCTCTATGAGGTGCTCATCACCGAGGATTTTTACTATTCCCTTTCGCCCGACAACAGCACTCTTGTTTATTCGAGATACCACACCGACAGGTTTTACGATAATCTATTCCGGGGTGATGTTCACGAGCTGGATATCGCTACAGGCAAGTCGAGGCGGATATCAAGAAATGCGCGCTTGTTTTCGCCCGAAAGGACATCCGACCTGATTTTTGCAATGCAAACGGATGCTCATCAACAGCAGCTGGTTACTGTAAAAAGCGAAACCGGAGAGGCCTCATCCGCCATTCCCCGCAGAGAACACTCCACGGTTCTTCAGGTGGCAATAAATCCTCAAAACGACGCTTTAGCTGCCGTTCTAGGCAGGGTACAAAGTGTGCAGGGAATCTGGTTCGAAAATCTCACGGCTGCAGAAAGCCTTTTCGAGCGTGATCCGGATATTGTTTTTGAAAACGGGTCCGTTTTTGATCCCCACTGGCATCCCACAGGCAGCCGCCTACTCTTTTCGAGCGACCATTCCGGCACCCTTAATGTGTATGAATATGATTTTGACAGCGAACGGGTTACTCAGATAACCCAAAGCCTCTTCAATGCGTACGAAGCTTCTTATTCGCCTGACGGGAGCTCCATTGCCTATGTTCAGCAGTCGGGCAATGAACAGATTTTGAAAGTGCTGCCCCTGCAATCGGCTTATATGGCGTCGCTTCCATCGGGAGTTCACGAAATGACGGCTGATATTCGCGACAGAATGATGCGGCCGCTTATGAACAGAAATGAGCCACCACGGCCCGACATCAGTGAACCCGAGCGCTATCGAACGGATATTGGCTGGCTGAAACCCCGTCTTTGGCTGCCATTATATGAGAGGGTACAAGGCTTCAATAAATGGGGCGTTACACTTGAAAGCGTTGATCAGATGAACCGGCAGGCTTATTCCCTTGAGCTTTCTCATTACATGAACAGAGCCTGGTTCGATCTGAGCTACGATTTCAAAAGATTCTATCCGGGTTTTACGGTTGATCTCTACAGCAGGCCTTCTCTTGTAAGCTTCAGAATTACCCAAAACGAAAATGAATTTATCAGAACCCTGCTTCAAGAGTCGAGGGGAACGGCTTTAAAAATACCAATCCGTGTAAGGCTTGAAAGTAATGCCCGCTTTACCTCGTTTATTGTAGAACCTCAGTACTTTCTATCTCAGCTGCGCTTCCTCGATCCAAACAACCCATCCACTGCCTATTCTGAGTTTGGCACCCGGCACCAGGTAGGGCTCCGAACTGTGCTGAACCTTCGCCTGCGCCAGTTTTTCAGGGATGTTCAGCCCAATAGCGGGTGGGTCTTTTTCACTGAAGGCCGTTATGGGCTAAACAGCACCACCATAGATATCCGTACCAATGAGTTTTCCGCGATTGGAAACCTCACGGATCGAAGAGGGCTCCGGGGTGGCATTTCTACTTATGTTTCACCACTGCAGCGATTTAACCAGTCACTTCGTATAACGGCTCAGGCAATAACCCAGACCGATCTTCCGGTATTTAATACCGCTTCGCTCTATTCCGATACATTTGCAGAAAATCCGTTTCCCGGTTCAAACAATGTAGGTATTGTTAATACGCGTTATACCATACCGCTGGTTTACCCGGATGAGGGCGGTTTACTGGTGCCAGCCTATCTTTCCAATATTTACCTGGTGCTATTCAGCCAGACGGTGAGCGACCTCAACCAGGGCGGCTTTGCAACGGGAGCGAGAACAGTGATTGGCGGGGGAATCCGATCACGATTCCGTCTCAGCAACCTGGCATTTGATGTGGGTATATCTCTCGGCTGGGAGCCTGCAAACGGCAATGTGGTATTCTATGCGGGGAGCTTTTAAATCCCGACATCCTTTTCGCTGATTCCGGGACGTATGGTCGGCGCAGGTTTTATGGTCATGCCATCAAGTCGTTCCGAGCGCAATTCCCTGTCGTTGATAACATCACGAATGATAATCTCCTTCACCTGATCCGGAAATCTTTGCCGAATGGTTCTGTATACCTCCGGATCCCTCTCGCCGGAATCACCCACCATAATGAAACGCCGGTCAGGAAAGTGTTCAAAAATGTCTGTAATCTGACCGATCTTCTGTTCGAATGTCAGGTGTTCATTCGTGATAAATTCCACCAGGTCTGTCCAGGAGCTTACGGTAAAGAGGTTTTTTCGTGCATTTTTCATATGGAACGTGCCAACCGGAAAACCGGCTTCTTCACTAAACAAAAATCCACTTAACGACCGGTAAAGCTGCCATGGTGATCCGGATACATAATGAAATGAAGCTTCAGGCCATTGCTCGTACATATCCGCCATTCCGGGGGCAGCGGAATATTCCCTGAAAAAGGTGTTTCTGACAACAATTCTGGAACCCGCCGGTATCTCGGTAACCTTAATGGTATCATCAATATCGGATATTACTGAAAGGCCGTGAGGCTGCATAAACCTCACATAGCCGCCTCCCCTGTACCTATTAGAGCGGGCATTGATCCTCATCTTTTTGTCCTCATCGTGGCCATGCATCCAGACTGCGTGTTCCACGGGAACCCGTATTTTGCCTTTAATTATACCGTTTCTATCTGTGCGAGGTGCCTCTCCGTCACTGTTTTTAATCCGGTAAACATGTTCCTCCGGATCGCCTTCAAACATGATTGACACGGTTCTTCTCCATTTACTGTCCGAAAGTAAATCGGTCATACGTCTGCGGTAAACCTCCATCTCATCTGGTGGGTACTCTCCAACTATTCTGACCGTCCATGAAGACAGGCTCTCAAGCCAGCCCCTGTCTTTGTGCACCCATACCCGTGCAGGGATTACCCATTCATTTCCGTCGAGGTAGGCATAGGAATTGTAGAAAGTAACGTGCCGCCTGCGATCGTCGTCATCAACCAAACCTGCAGTGCCGGCGAGAAAAACTAACAGGAATACAAGAAAGGCAGCCTTTGCTGATCTCATTGTTCCGTGGGTTTGTAGTAATACATTTCCTGGATAGAAAGCCTTTTATGATGAAACAAAAAGCATCCATCCGCCGGTATCAAAGATTTGGAGCTGGATGGATGCAGATATACAAAAAGGGAGATTTTTTTACGAAATCTCCCTCAATAAATTGAATCACATCATCCTTAGTTCAAAAATACCTCAGCACGGAAGCGGGGTTCATCGTGCCTCTCAAGGTAATAGACAAAAACTCCATTTTCGAGATCCATATCCATCATCCACACGTTCGTGGATGCTTCAGGAAGGATTTCTGCTGTGTGATCATCAGCCGGAAAATACTGACGGGTACCTGTACCGCGGTCATCTGCATAGCCGCCATAACCGGTAAGAGGCTCTTCACCTTCGGCGTACTCCTTGTCGCCGATATGATCGTGGTAGAGATGGAGCCCGTTTTCCCTGTTTTCCAGAATCCATGTGGCGTGCCATGTATCGCCGTCACGGAACAGCATCACCTCAATTCTCTCCGGTGTACAGGTAGACACGTTCACATTCAATTCCGTATCAACAAGCTGATGGTTCGCATTTTCGGGATAAGTTGCAGCGCCGGTAAATGTTTCACCACACAGTGAAAAGAGGTTCGAAAAAAACTGCTCGTGTGCAGTTTCTGCGGGTAAATCGGGTGTAAGATCTGTACCGTCATTTCCGGCACAGGAAGCGAGTACAAAAAACAATACCAGTAAATATGCTGTCGGTTTCATGAATGAGTTGATATGATTGATTGTTGTAGTTGCCTAAAAATCAGTAATCAGTGCTTTAAATACAAAAGCGTATATTTCAGAAAATTTTTTTCCGACCAAATAAGCGGTATAAATGAGCAAAGAAGTAGACTCTTACAAGCTGGGCAACATTCAGGTTACAATCACTGAATCAGACAAGCCCAACAAACTGCATGTAGACTGTAACGATGGTACCTACCACTCCGAATTCACCGTGCGCAGATATGAGTATGACAACTACAAGCGCCACATGAACCAGAAGATTACCACGGCTTATAAAAATCAATACGAGAATTCCTGATTTCTGTCAGGTATTTTTTCACCTGACTTCCTCATAGGGACTCAGTTACCTGATATCTATATATTATTTTGATCGACAGAATCACTGTATTGCTAAATTATTCTCTTGCACTTTTGCCTTGATGCCACACAATGAATCAAGTGGTGTAATCTCGAAACTTTGTCCTTTTGTCTTGATACAAAAGAACGATCCCGAAGCGTCGGGACAAGGCGGTGAATTCCCGAAGCAGTTCGCTGCGACTGCGCGGTACGAATCCAAGGCCCCGCCTTGATGGTTTATGAATCATGGAGAATACATGCCCAGCGTGGCTAAGGATTCGTAAGGCACCGCTCCACCTTACGAACCGGGAATTCAAGGCCGATAGAACTCATCTGAAAATGAGACCTTATTAAGTCGATTACGAGCCAAAATCGGTCTGGGACACCTGAGCATTCATTCCCGGTGGTGTAATCTTTTGATTATTAATGCCAGAAAATCTCATAACTAAAAGTGCAGACGTCATGAAAGTCAGTATGAAAACACCTGATTGCGGTCAGGTATTTTTCCAGATGTCCGGACTCACTATTTCCAGGCTTTTGCCTGCCGGATCCCTGAAATAAATGGAAACCGACCCGTTGGGCCAGGTTATCTCCGACTCAATGCTGATACTCTTCTTCTTAAGAAATTCCTTCCACTCTTCTACATCCTTTCCTTCAATGGAAAATGCGAGGTGTCCGGGCCCTTTTGATCCATGAAGTGGAATATTCTGAACTTTCACGTACGTTTGTTCGGATGATGTGTGGGCGGGGTTGAAAATGAGCAGCATCGATTCGCCGCAGCGGTAAAACAGGTGGCGGCCCGGCTCCTTCGATACCGGCTCAAGCCCCGGAAGCAAGCCATAAAAAGCTTCCGCCGCCGCCAGGTCTTCGGCATAGATACAGGTTTCAAGTATTCCGGTAATTTTCATAAGCCAAGTAATTTCTTGTAGATTTGAAAAAAGTTTGCCGGTTTAAACGTCTGACTCTATCTTCTTACTAAAATCATAATAAAACCTCGCTGCATGCCAAGGCTGCTTCTTCTATCTATTCTTATACCATTCATGTTTTCGTGTGGTTCGACTGCCGATGAAAATGGATTCACTGAAATAACCATCGATGAAGCCAATCTTTTTACTTCGGCCGAAACGGATGACAATATCGCAAACCCGTCAACAATCCGTGTAGCCGATAATCAAGTATACCTTTATGACTTCGGTCTTCAAAAAATTCATCACTACGCTACTAACGGAAACCGCATTCGCATGTTCGGTGAGCAGGGGCAGGGACCGGGCGAATTCCAGGGCCTGGCCGGTTTTTGGGTATTTGATAATGAAATTGCGGCTTTCGATCAACGGGGTGCTAAACTGCTTTACTATTCGCGAGACGGCAGATTTTTGAATGAGGAGGCCATAGACCAGGAAAACTTTGCGCCGGGTTTTACCATGACGGGTCCTGGGCAGCTCATTATCCCGCTAAACGGGCGGGATGGCAAGCTTGCCAAATATAAGGACATAACCGGTGGCCAGAGCTTTGCCTTTGGTGATGCAGAGATTGAAGCTTCCGACTTTGACCCCGGTGCAATCAGTCAGTCGCTTGAGCGGGGCAACCTGCCTTCATACATGCTGGGGCGTATATCTGTAGCCGCCGGAGACGATCGCATATTTTTGTTTC
>PWWL01000324.1 GCA_003561515.1 Balneolaceae bacterium | reverse complement strand
TTAATGCAGGGTGTGGGTATCATCAGCACATTTATCATCCCGGCCTGGTGTGCAAAACGAAACAGCCAGGTATTCCCAATTTTCCTGCTTGTGATTTTTGAGCTGATTAGCCTTGCCGGCCTTATGATTCCCACAGTTGCCTACACAGGCTTGTGGGTGTCGATCATGGGTTTTTGCCTTGGCGGAAGTTTTGGCCTGGCGCTTCTGGTGATAATCCTTCGCACCCGCACAACCGACAGTGCAAATGAACTGTCGGGAATGTCGCAATCTGTGGGGTACACATTTGCCGCGACCGGCCCGGTTCTGTTCGGCGCACTTTATGATCTGGCCAATGCATGGCTTTATCCTATTTTGCTTCTGGTTGTTATCGCTCTTTTGAAGATGCTTTCGGGGTGGTACGTTGGGAAGGATGTATATGTGGATTGATGTGAAGAATAGAATTTGACCACTTTAAATCTTTGTTCGAGATCTGAATCAAACCATCCTTAATGAGCCTATATTAAATTTAATTCTACAGGAATTCTTGTGGGCAAGTTGATTTGAAACGAAAGATAGTTTCTTCTTAAATGGCTGTGCGGTATCAATAAATGAACATTAAACGCCGTATTTAAAAATGCTCTATTGCCACGGCAACTCGGAATATTCAGCGTTTTCCGTGGTTCCGTGGCAATTTTTTTCAACCTCTCCGTGGCAATTTTTTTCAACCTCTCTATATTGGGGGCTTTTACAATCAGGCTTATTCAATTCAAGTCTAACTCCACGGATCCGTTGCCTCAACAATCCACCCTTCAAGTGGGTTAGCAGGATGGGCGCTGCTGTTGAGATAATGTTCCGCCTTTTGAACCAGCCCAAGTTTTACAGGCCTGTTTTTCATTGTTGTGGATAGCTGATCAATCTCATCCTGTTTAAAGACAGACTGCATCAGCGACTCCTCTTCCCAAATGTGTATTCCCTCCGCCTTCCCGGCAGGCCCATGCTCCTGAAATACGGAGAAGATCCACGATTGTTTTCCATTTGAACTACCACGCCGTAAAATCAACATCACCGCTTTCGAGCTGAAATCTTTGTACGCTTCAATCACCTCAGCCACACTGCCCCATGCTGTGTTAGCGAGCAGCAGAATTCTGTCGGGCAAAATGCAGTATTCGTATATTCGCAGGCCGCGTTTATCGCAGCACCACTGCAAACCGCTGATAATTTTCGCCATCACCTGCGGATTCAGGAAGAGGCTCACACCACCCGCCACCCGCAGTTCTGCATAAATCAGCTCTTTCTGTTTTCTTGTTTTCCTCGGGCTCATAAAATCTCCATTTCTTAAAAATTATCTCTTTTATGGTATGAGCAGAAAAACGGCAATTCCTTACAATAGAAAATCACATTGCTTTTATTTGCCTGCCGATTTGGGTATTATTACCCGAAATAAAAACTGACTGAAAAACTGATTTATCCATGAAAATACACGAATATCAAGCGAAGGAGCTGTTTAAAAATTACGGTATTGCCGTACCCGACGGCGTTGCCACCTCATCTGTTGACGAAGCAGTGAAAGCTGCTGAAGAGATGAAAGCCAACGGCACATCACTTTTTGTTGTAAAAGCACAAATTCACGCCGGCGGACGCGGTAAAGGGCGTACAAAGAAGAACAATGCAAAAGGCGTTATTCTCTGTAAAACGATTGATGAAGTTCGCGAAGCGGCTGAGTCACTCCTTGGCGATACGCTCGTTACCATCCAGACCGGTGACGAAGGCCAGGAAATCAAAACCATCTATGTAACCGATGGTGTGGATATTGAAAAAGAGTTCTATCTGGGAATTCTGCTCGATCGTGCCGTGAGCAAGAATGTAATTATGGTATCTACCGAAGGTGGTGTTGAGATTGAAAAAGTAGCCGAAGAAACTCCTGAGAAAATTGTGAAGGAGTGGGTGGAACCAGGAATGGATCTTCAGCCAAATCAGGCCCGCCGCCTTGCATTTGCACTCGGCTTTGAAGGCGATGCTTTTAAAAAGGCAGTTAAATTCATCATCTCCCTCTACAACTTCTACGTTGAGAAAGATGCGGATATGGTTGAGATCAATCCGCTTGTACTTACCCCCGGTGGTGATGTGCTTGCACTCGATGCGAAAGTGACATTCGACGGAAACGCCATGTATCGCCACAAAGATATTGCCGAACTGCGTGATACCGCTGAAGAGAACCCGATTGAACTGGAAGCCTCCAAGTTCGACCTGAACTACATCAAGCTCGATGGAAACGTAGGCTGCATGGTGAACGGCGCCGGACTGGCGATGGCAACCATGGATATCATTAAACTCTCCGGCGGTGAGCCTGCTAACTTCCTCGACGTGGGTGGTGGCGCAAACGTAGAGACCGTGAAAAACGGCTTCCGCATTATCCTTGAAGATGAAAGCGTAAAAGCGATCCTCATCAACATTTTTGGTGGAATTGTTCGCTGCGACCGTGTTGCAAACGGCGTTATTGAAGCGATTAAAGATCCCGAAATTGCCAAAAAAGTGGAAGGTGTGCCGATTATTGTCCGCCTGCAGGGTACCAATGCCGAAGAGGCGAAGGAGATTATCGACAACAGCGATCTGAATGTGATCTCTGCCGTGCTCCTGAAAGAAGCCGCCGAAGCTGTTTCTAAGGTGCTTGCCGCGTAAGTTTTTTAAAAAAACTGACACATTAAACCCCACCAGTAAGGGCAATTCATGAATTGCCCTTACTGGTGGGGTTTTTTGTTGTACTAACAATTCAATCATTTCATAGAAGCATTTTGTGTGGACATTGGTTAAATAAAAATGGTATATTTGCAATTCGCGAATTGCGAATTGCGAATTGAAAACCTAAGAGACAATTCTATGAAAAAACACAATGGAATGCGCCCGCATGATGTGGTTATTCTGCTTAAAATTGCAGCTAAATCCGGCGAAGACTGGTATATGAAAGATCTCTCAGTGGAGTTGGGTATTAGTGCCAGTGAGGTGAGTGAATCTCTAAACCGCAGTGCCTATGCCGGGCTCATCGCTCAAAACAAGAAGGTGCTCATGAAAAAGGCTCTGTTAGATTTTTTGGAGTATGGATTAAAATATGTGTACCCCGTTAAGCCCGGTGCTGTTTTGCGTGGCATGCCAACCGCTCATAGTGCACCACCACTCTCCAATCAAATTGTAAGCGATGAAATGTACGTTTGGCCCCATGCCAAGGGAACTGAACGCGGGCAGTCTATTGAACCACTTCATAGCTCTGTACCCGAAGCCTGCAAAAAGGATGGCCACCTCTACCATCTGTTGGCTCTTGTGGATGCCCTGAGAATTGGCAGAGTTCGTGAACAAGAGATTGCCGGCAAATTACTTAGGCAAATGATTGATCAGGGTTGAGTATTCGTAAACAACATATCGAACAGATTTCAAAAGTTGCAAATGCGCTTGGCGACTTGAACAAACAGGTGGTGTATGTTGGCGGAGCAGTGGTTGGTTTATATGCAACAGATCCCGCAGCTCCGGATGTGCGCCCAACTGATGACGTGGATATTATTCTTGAAATTACATCGACGGGTAAACTCGAAGCATTGCGGGAAGATCTCAACCAAAAAGGGTTTACTCAATCTGCAGATGATAACGTCATGTGCAGGTTCCGTTATGAAGGCATTAAAGTAGATGTTATGGCTACGCAAGAAGTGGGCTGGGCTCCTGCCAACCCCTGGTTTGCCCCGGGATTTCATCATCTTGAAACAAGAACTGTACAAAATTTTGAATTACAAGTTCTTTCGCTACCCTATTTTCTGGCTTCCAAACTGACAGCCTTTCGTTCAAGGGGTAATGACCCCCGAACCAGCCATGATCTTGAAGATGTGGTGTATCTGTTAGACAATACGCATGACTTAACCGAGCAACTATTGTTGTCCCCACCTGATGTGAAAGAGTTTTTACACAGTGAATTCAGAGACATGCTAAAAGATGTTGCTATACGAGAAGCAATCATCGCGAACCTGGAATACAGCTCACAAACTGAACGCTTTGCGATGATTGAAGAGAAATTACAAGGATTCATCAATGCTGAGTGAATAAGAAGTTCTTATCCTGATCCAACTACGACTACTCATTTGAAATTTGGAAGATTTGTGGAAAACAACTTCTCTTTGATGATCACACCACAGGTTATCCACCAGTAAGGGCAATTCATGAATTGCCCTTACAGGTAGTAAAATTTCTCCCTTCATCTGCATCAAACCTTAATTCTCTCCGTATTGTAACGTATATGACACATCCAACACATGGAGAGGTTTTATGGTTACTCCCGCCTTTTTGCTCATTTTCTTGTTAGCATTAACACCAGCTCAAAACTCATTAGAAGAGGCTAAAATCACAACGTCCGACGGCGTGGAACTGCACGTTTCCATTCGCGGAAATGGTATACCTGTGCTCTATCTGCACGGCGGGCCGAGCAGCGGAAGCTATTGGATGGAAGTCTTTATGGGCGATCTGCTGGAACAGCATTTTCGCATGATCTACCTCGATCAGCGCGGAGTTGGAAGGTCGGGCAGCCCGGAAAATGATGATTTTTCTCTGGATCGATTTATCATGGATTTTGAGGAGGTACGGGAAGCACTCAATATCGATGACTGGCTAACCATGGGCCATTCATTCGGGGGAATTCTCCAAACAGCCTATGCAAATCGCCATCCTGATTCTGTTATGGGCATGATGATCATCAACGGTTCCTTAGACATGACAGCTTCATTTCATACCAGCTGGTGCCCCAAAGCATCAACATTGCTGGAGATACCTGAACCGTTTCCTTGCCTTGATGAATCAGAGCCCCTTTTCGATCGCTGGGGTTCACTAATCAAACAGCTGAATGAACGGGATCTGATGTGGAAAATGGGATATACCTACCGAGAAAGCCTCGATAAAATGAACCTCACCTACCGGGATATCGAAAACTGGAATCCCGATTTTAGTAATAAATTTGGCCAGTACGAGGAATATATCAGCAATTTCAGGCCAATCTCTTCTAAACTAACCATGCCTGTGCTCTTCTATTACGGCACCAGCGATTGGATGATCGGCCCGGAACACTACCAAACCATACATTTCCCAAACATGCTGCTCTGGCCGGCCGATACAGCCCATATGCCATTTATCGAGAATCAGGACGATTTGATGAATGCAATCGGGGGCTTTCTGGAAGAGTTTGGGTTTGAGTGAGGGTTCTAATCAAACCCTGTATTTAAACATAATTCCCCCACCCCAAAGAAATGATTCCCACCCGTTATTGTTTTATCTTTGGTAGTTATGGTTAAAATGAGAAGTTTCAGCACTGCGCATGTCACAATTTAAACTGCACTCCCCGTGGGAGCCAGCAGGCGATCAGCCCAACGCTATCCGTGAACTAACGGAGGGAATCAGGCAGAACGATAAATTCCAGACCCTGCTCGGCATAACCGGTTCAGGTAAAACCCGAACGGTGGCCGGTGTGATAGAAAACGTGCAGAAACCCACCCTGGTGATGAGCCATAACAAAACACTGGCCGCACAGCTCTATCGCGAGCTTAGTGACTTTTTCCCCGAAAACCGGGTGGAATTTTTTATCTCTTATTACGACTACTACCAGCCCGAAGCGTACATCTCCGCTCAGGATAAGTACATCGAAAAAGACCTCTCCATCAATGAAGAGATCCAGCGGTTGCGGCTCAGGGCTACCAGCTCGCTGCTCTCCGGGCGGCGCGATGTAATTATTGTATCATCGGTCAGCTGTATTTACGGTATTGGTTCGCCTTCGGAGTATGAGCAGCTCATCATTCAGCTTAAAATTGAGCAGGAAATTCCTCGAAACACCTTGCTTTACGATCTTGTGGACCTGCACTACAACCGGAACGACCTCGATTTTAAACGGGGCACCTTTCGTGTTAGGGGCGATGTGGTGGATGTGTACCCGGCCTACTCGGAAGAGGGGCTGCGAATCTCTTTCTGGGGAGATGAAATTGAAAAACTCGAGATTTTTGATGTGGACACCGGAAACATTATCGACGAAGTGGATGAATTCCGTATCTACCCTGCATCACACTATGTAACCACGAAAGGGCGGCTGGATCAATCCATCGAACAGATTCGTGATGAGATGTACTGGCGTGTGGAGGTGCTGAAAAACGAGGCAAAATTCCTTGAAGCCAAACGGCTGGAACAGCGCACACTTTTTGATATTGAAATGATGCAGGAAATTGGCTATTGCTCCGGGATTGAAAACTACTCCCGCTATTTGAGTGCACGTAAACCCGGCGAGCGCCCCTACTGCCTGATGGACTACTTCCCCGAAGATTACCTGTTGGTTGTGGATGAGAGCCATCAAACCGTACCACAGATCGGGGCAATGTATGGCGGCGACCGATCCAGAAAAATTGAACTTGTTGAGCACGGTTTTCGCCTGCCCTCTGCGATGGACAACCGCCCACTCACTTTCGAGGAGTGGGAAACTATGTTTAACCAGGTAATTTTTGTAAGCGCCACGCCGAGTGATTATGAACTGGAAAAATCTGCCGGGGTTTATGTGGAGCAGATCATACGCCCAACCGGTTTAATGGAGCCGGAAATTGAGGTGCGTCCACTCGATACACAGGTAGATGACCTGCTCGAGGAGATCCGTATTCGCGCAGCTAAAAATGAACGCGTGCTCTGTATCACCCTTACAAAGCGGCTAAGTGAAGAGCTGAGCGAATACCTGAAAAACCTGGGGATCAGCGCGGCATATATGCACAGCGAACTTGATGCAATGCAACGGGTTGAGGTTCTTTACAAATTTCGTCGCGGCGACTTTAATGTGCTTGTGGGTATTAACCTGCTTCGGGAGGGGATTGACATCCCTGAACTCAGCCTTGTTGCCATTCTGGATGCTGATAAAGAGGGCTTTTTACGATCGGAAACGTCGCTGTTTCAGATTGTTGGCCGTGCAGCCCGAAATGTTGAGGGGAAGGCAATACTTTATGCTGATAAAATTACAAACAGCATGAAAAAAGTACTTGATGAAACGGACAGACGCCGTACATTACAAATGGAGTACAACAAAAAACACGGTATTACTCCGAAAACCATCGAAAAAGAGTTAAAGCCACTGGTAGATCCTTCGCTGATCTCCACTCAGGATTTTACTCTTGATACAGGCAAAAAAGACGAAAGTGATTATCTCGAAGTGGTGAAAGTTGCAGATGAAGGAATTCAGTATCAGGCTAATCCTGCCATGGAAGAAGTTACATTCGATAGTAAAGATAAATTTCTTGATTATCTGCGCGATACAATGGTGAATGCAGCCAAAAATATGGAGTTTGAAGAAGCTGCGAGAATTAGGGATCAAATTGCTAAATTAGAAAAAGAACTTTGAACGAGCATTACTGATGAGTAAAATTGATTTTTTAAAGACATTTATAAAAGATAAAGATGTGGCTTCGGTCACCCCCACCTCGCAGCACTGCGTAAAAAAAGTGTGCACCAATATAGATTTTAGCAAAGATATAGTGCTGGTTGAGTATGGCCCGGGTGATGGTGTCTTTTCAAGATATCTTCTTGATAAGATGACTCCCGGTTCAAAGCTAATTCTTGTTGAACTCAACGAAGATTTCTACACCCATCTCAGAGAAACTATTGTTGACCCACGGGTTGAGATCTTCAACATCCGCGCCGGCGATGTACAAACCGTTCTCGAGCCTTCTCTTATCGGAAATGTGGATTATGTCCTTTCCGGAATCCCTTTTTCATTTCTCAATAAAGAGCGAAAAAAAGTGGTTCTCGAGGCAACCAAATCGATCCTCAAAGAGGGTGGGCTCTTTTTGGCCTATCAAACCAGCGGACACCTCAAGAAGCCGGTGATGGAAGTTTTCGGCAACTTTGAAACGGATTTCATCCCGCTTAACCTGCCACCCTATTTTGTGTACAAAGTGTACAAAAATGCTGTTTAGTCAGCGTTTTTGAGCAATTTCTAAATCTGCCCAAATAACTTTTATCGCTCAAAATGAACTCAGAAAGGAACAAAAAAATAATTCCGCCTGAAGTTCTGCTCAATGGATACCGCCAGGGTATTTTCCCAATGAGTGAGTCGCGGAATGATGATAGGGTTGGCTGGTACTCCGCAAAAAAGCGTGGAATTATCCCGATGGATAATTTCAGGGCCTCGTCGAATGTGAGGCGCATGGTTCGGAATCAGAAATATCATTTAATGGTAAACAGGAATTTCCGAAGCGTGGTGGAAGCATGTGCTGACAGGAAATCTACATGGATTTCTGACCTGATTATCGACTCGTTTGAAGTGCTTCATCTTGCAGGCTATGCCCACTCCGTGGAGATGGTTGATGATGAGATGAAGCTTGTTGGCGGCCTTTACGGTGTTACAGTAGGAGCGGCTTTTTTTGGGGAGTCGATGTTTAAAACCGCACCCGAAGCGGATAAAGTTGCCCTTTGCCATTGCCACGCCATTCTCGAAGCAAACGGCTTCACCCTCTGGGACACCCAGTTCTATACCGAACATCTGGCTCAGTTTGGCTGCATTGAAATCAGCCGCGATGAGTATGCAATACGTCTCGCCGATGCGCTCAGCAGAGAGGCCACATTTTTGTTTTTGTAGGCCTATAGAAATAAGGCCTATAACAACCTTCAATCGTGCTTGCACATTGAAGCGTTGTGGGTTAGCAACACCAGATATGGTATTTCTTATCAACAGAAAAGATTATATACAACCGGCATCAACCTAATAAGTCAGAATTTCGGATTATACTGAAAAATACCATATCTCAAAGATAACGGCTATAAACAGCCACGATCTGAGGGCCTTCGGACGCTCGCCCCGCAGGGATGCCTTTGGCAAATGTGGTTCTAATTTTTTAATCCTCAAATCGGGCAACCGTTCGCATCAACAGGTGTTCCGGGGGGCGTGTTCGGGCAGAGGTCGCGGCTATCGGGTACGCCATCGCCGTCAGAATCAAGTTCGCCCCTGTCATTAAAAATCATCTGGAAAGCGATGGGCAGATAGGTATCCATAATTTCCGTTTCAAACTGAACTGTAGGTGATGCTGAAACTGCAATCGATACTGAGGAAAATCCTACATCAAACCCCTGCAGGCTGGTGACATTCACCACAACCACAGCAGTAAATTCACCAACACGAATCATCAGGTTAGTAAAATCCCGAACAAGCCCGGGTGCCAGTTCCCCCGCGGGGCCAACTCCCTGGCTCACACAAATCACTTGCATGTTGTTGATGTTTGTACCCAAAAAATTCATGAGCTGGCTCAATTCAAAATCCATAATCGGGCCTGATTGTACTGTTTGGCCGGGAAAGCTGAATTGTGTCATTCGCCAGATAGACTGGTTATCATTTCGGATTACATTCACGCCTGTTGCTCCCTGTGTCATATCAGCAAACGCCTGATAACCAGAGGGGAAAATAAATCCAAGTAGCGGAAATGCTGGATGCACAAAGCTGCCGCCGACTACCTTAATGGTGGGAACACCACCGGGAATATCGCCACGGGGAAAACCGTTAGACAGATCCCAGTACATCCCCTCAATGCCGCTCACATTTCCACAGGTATTGGCAACCACCCCTTCGAGTGGGTTGCCGGGATTATTGTTGCAACTGGCGAGGAAGAGTATGAGTGTAAGTAAAGATGCAAGAGCTAAAAGTCGATTTGTAAGTGAGCCATTCATAGTTGTTACAAGATTTAATTCGAGAAAGTAAACGCGATCATTTCTCAGTAATGCATTAAATCTTGCAGGATGGGCTCAAACCATGAGAATAAATTTTATTGATTTGGCAACAAAACTAAACAACCTTCAATCGTGCTTGCACATTGAAGCGTTATGGATTAGCGACACCGGATATGGTATTTCTTATCAACGGAAAAGATCTTATACAACCGACATCAACCTAATAAGTCAGAATTTCGGACTATTCTGAGAAATACCGTATCTCAAAGATAACGATATTAAACCGCCACGATTCGAGGACCTTTGGACGCTCGAATGTGGCTTAAATTGAACGGAATAACAGAATTTAAATCGGGTCAAGAATATTGTCAATACGAGCTGCGATATCGCGCAGGTGAACACGGTTTGCTCTGTTGCCTGATGGGCGGATGGCACGGTCAACCTGCTCTCTCAATGTATGGAGCTCGTCCCGCAAAAGTGCCTTAATGTCGCTGCCGTGTACACTATCCGACTGATTTTCCATCAGGCTGTGAACGTGGCTAATATACGCTCGCTGTAGGTTTCTTCGGTACACATCAATTGCGCTGTTATCAGAAAGCTCACTCCAAACACCCTGCCGAACATCCTCAAGCATTTCGGTGATGGTGTACGCATCACCGCCCCTGAACGCCTCATCCTCAATAAGCCGAAGCATCCTGGCCTGATTCATCACAGCGGCAAGCTGCCGGCCCTGCAATGTTTGTATCCGGGAGATTGCACCCGCATGTTCGATATTTCGGAGGATATTTTCCTCAAGCAGCCAATGCGGCGTGGTAAATGCATGAGCATTCATAAATTCCATCGCTTTTTGTTGATACTCTTTGTCCACCGGCTGATAGATATTCCCTTCCTGATCGGACGCCTTACGGAAATAATACACACCGCCAATGTTTGTGATAACATGATTTACGTACCGATTCCACTGGGTAATCAGCTCGCCGTAGATCTCCTGTAAGTCATCATATCCCTGTCCGGGGGTAGATGTCCACTCCAGCAAATTCGGCACCACCCGCTGCAGGTTCAACATGCCGTAAATAGAAGCTTGAACAGGATCGTTTGATAGTGTTTCTGTCTGGGCTGACGGATCATATCCGGTTGATTGCCCGAAACGATACATAGGGTCATCTGCTTTTTCAAGAATCCACTCATTCAGTGTAGGAATTTCATCTTCGGGTGTTTCTGCATCCGGAATGATCCGATACCCCCAGTTGATCGAGTAGAGATCGTACGGGCCAATTTTTCTGATGAATCTCTCCACACCGTCTCCCGGTTGGGCGATATAATTCTGGCGTGCATAATCCATTACTGATGCCGATACACCGTACTGCTCGGTAAATGTTGGTGAACGGAGTGAATCCACCGGATAAGCATAATTTGCCGCCATATTGTGCGGCAGTCCGAGTGCATGGCCAATTTCGTGTGCAATAACCTGACGGATCGACTCTTTCAGGTAATCATCATCCACACGCATGGATCTCGCTTGGGGATTTGTTGCCCCGGTTTCAATCATCAGCCTGTTCCGATAAGAGCGGATGTGATTGTGATACCAGAAAATATCGCTCGCGATGATCTCACCCGTTCGGGGATCTGACGTGCTCGGCCCGGTGGCATTTCTTACCGTGTTGGCAATCCACCGTACCATGTTGTAACGGATATCTTCCGGCTCAAAATCAGGGTCTTCCTCCTTAGTTGGAGGCAGCTTTGCCTTGATGGCATTTTTAAAACCGGCTGCCTCAAATGCCACATTCCAGTCCTCCACCCCGTCGATAACCACTTGCCGGTACTCCTCAGGCGTGCCCGGGTCAACATAATAGACAATCGGTTTGATGGGCTTTACAAGTTCTCCCCGGGCATACGCTTCGGGATCAGACGGCTCAAGCCTCCACCGGCGAATAAGAGAGCGGGTAGCGGCTTTCTGCTCATCCGAGCCAAAATCGAGCTGGTTGATGGTGAACCATCCCACACGGTAATCGTGATAGCGGGGTGTCATCGGTTCGGCGGGAAGCAGAATCATGGATTGGTTCATTAGAAGAGAAAGTGAGTTGGTACCTGCTGATGATGGCGGATTTACAGCTTCGTACGTCATCACATGGCGAACCTCTATGTTTTGCGGGAATGTGCGAACGGTATCGATGTAACTGCGGGAATTATCGAGCCGGCGAACCTGATACATGTTTCTTAGGCCTTGATTCAACCCGGAAATAGCCGGCACATCGGTTTCGAAAAGGCTGTTTACTTCAATTACTGATGTAGTGCTGTCGGGGCCTATGGCTTTGATATCGAAACTGGCGATAATCGGTTCAAAGTTGTTCGCGCGAACGGAGTATGAAATGGGTAGTGAATCGGGGGCTACGCTGTTGTAGAGGCGCTGGCGGATGTTAATTTTGTCGCGAACACGTTCAAATATCACAACCTGCTCGGCAACTGACGATCCACTGCTTCTGAAACCGAAAAAGTTATTTGGAACAGCTGCAACCCGGCTTACCATCAGAAAATCGCGGCCAAGAAGAGAATCGGGAATTTCGTAGTACACTTTTTCACCAACCTGGTGCACATCAATCACACCTTTACCGGTAACTGCATCGCCGGTTATTAGCCTGTTATATTCATTTGATGCGCTATTAGCCTGCCTCGCATCCTGCTGTGATACGGATGCTTTTTCTGTTGATGCACATGACAGCGCGAAAATAAAAAGTGAAGTGAATAGAATAAAATTGCGTAGAAAAGTGGGCATACTATGATCAGTTAATTAATGAAAGTGAGGTAAGAAACGGAGTTTTTATCTCTTTAGACAATGCAACGTATAAGTTTTTACATTCGGTGATGTTCATCAAGAAGCCGTTTCCATTCGGGATTTCTCATCAGCCATGAGGTAATAAATGGGCAAATGGGTACGATTTTTAAGCCTCTCTGCTCGATTGTCTCAAGTGCTTTTTTAACCATGCCGGATGCAATTCCTTTTCCCTCCAATCCTACAGGTACTTCTGTATGAGTTAGAAATGCTACCCCTTGTTTATTTATGATATAATCGATGAAAGCAGTTTGGCCGTCAAGTTCGAATTCAAAGCGATTTTTTTCGGTGTTGTCAGTCAGTTCTCTGGGTGCGCTCATTGTTCCTGTTTCCCACTTTTTTTATTCATTGAGTGATCTTCAGATTCCGGTGCACTAAACTTCGACCCAACCGGTGGCCGGTACTCCTGAAACGGGATTTTCAGCAGGTTTCCGAGGCGGTCGTTCTCTTCGGGATCCATGTGGGTACCGATGCCGTAAGTTAGCGTGTTGATGTCGTCCACCTCAGCAAACGTGCCAAACACCCGGTCCCAAATGGCAAAAATATTGCCATAATTGGTATCGGTTAGCGGCTGCGTATAGTGGTGATGAATCTTGTGCATATTTGGAGTTACAAACACGAAGGATAGCGCACGATCCAATCTCACCGGCATGTTGATATTTGCATGGGTGATGTGTGCAAACAGTACAGATATGCTTTGATAGAGCATCACAATACCGATGGGCACACCAATCAGAAAGACACCAAAAATAGTGAAAAAGATCCTGAAAACAGTTTCTCCGGGGTGGTGGCGAAGGCCGGTGGTTACATCCACGGTGGTATCGGTATGATGGATCAGGTGGAACTTCCACATCCATTTCACTTTGTGCTCCACCCAGTGTACAAGCCACGCCCCAATAAAATCGAGCAGCATTACGCCAATGATAATTTTTGCCCAAAGTGGTATATCAGCAATGTAAAGCAGCCCAAACTCATTTTCTGCCACCCAATACGATGTAAAATAGAGCACTCCCGCCAGCCCAAAACCGATTATAGCCGTAAAGAGCGTAAATGTAAGATTGATGCCGGCATGGCGGATTTTGTTGTACTGAAACCGGAAAAGAGGTATCACACCCTCCATCACCCAAAAAAGAAAAATTCCGCCAATTAATATAGTAGCGCGTAGCCAGGTGGGTATATCTTCAAAAAATGTGATTAACGTCTCCATGGCAGAATTTCATCAATCAATTGGTTTGGCGCAACATTTTCCTCACCTTTGCACTTTTTATCACTTTAATATCCACATAAACCGTTGATGGTCATAAGTTTGTCGACACACAAACTTCCCCTCTTGAGAGGGGGCCTTTGAAGATGAAAGTGCGCAACACGATTCATCGAACAAGGGTGTGTTCCGAATATGGCATCGCTGTACGATTTGTTCGTTTACAATCCACACGAAATAACAATTACCCTCTCGTTAAATATGGAAATCTATTTTCCCTGTAATTATCGCCCTAAAAGCATATCCAAAAACGGCTCTCTTATCTCATCACTTGCATCGCGGAAGTAGAGAAAAGGCAGGTGCTCATCGGAGCTGGTTGTATCTGCTTCAACCCCCCAGAGCGGCACAAGGGATGTAGGCAGCATAGAGTAACGCGCATCGCCAATAATCATCGGATAATCGGGATGACGAACCATCAACCCTTCAGATAAGCGTGAAAAACGAAGCAGATCGCTGTAGAGAACTGTGCCTTCAAATTCACTGAACTCCTCCTCAATCCGCACAAGAGGTGCTGCTTCACCTTCATAGAGATTTATGCCGCGAATCCATCCGGTACGCACGGCATCGGTGTAGATCATGCCGTCATACAGATAATTCGCCCTCCAAAGTAACTGGTTGCCTATGGTAGGCTTCACAACAAGCTGCTCAATGGTGTGTCCCCGGGATTCTGCAAGAAATTTTGCCGCTGATGTTGCCCGCTCATTTTGAACCCAGCCATGCATCAGAAAAAGCGAAAGCCACACCCAGGTAATCCAGATAAACGGTTTTTTCCTTTTCCATACATAGATCACAGCCAGTAAAATCAGGCCGGTGGTTAGCAGCGGATCAACCACCGAAATTACATTCCAGGCAAAGCGGGTATCAGAAAATGGCCAAAGAAGCTGCGTACCGTAACTTGTAAATGCATCCATAATGCCGGAAGTGGCATACCCCGCCAAACTGAACAGATAGGTTTGTTTGAATGAGAGATGTTTTCTCATCACCAGCCAAAGCAATGCGGCGGCAACCAGTGCGCCAACCGGAATGAATATAAATGAGTGGGTAAACTGCCTGTGAATTTCAATGTTGAAGAGTGGGTCCGACGGAATGTGGATGTAGTAATCCAAATCTGCGAGCATGGCTGCCACAAAACCGGTTGCCGCGGCAGGCCGTACAATCTCTTTTTTTGCGATTGATGATGATGCCGCTGCCCCTACAAGACCATGAGTGAGTGGATCCATATCTAAATTTATTCGTCCCTAACTGCATCAGCCGGCTGAATAGCAGCAGCCCTCACCGCCGGATACCAGCTTGCCAGCAGGCAGAGCAGCATGGTGCCGCTAAGCACAATGGCAATATCAGAAAATTGAATGGCAACCGGGTATGCGTCGATAATAAAGGATGATGAGAGCTTCACGATGCTGAAGTTTTCCTGCGCAAGAACCAGTGAAATGCCGATCAGCCCGCCGAGGCCGCAGCCAATCAACCCAATCTGCAAACCCTGGCTCTGAAATATTTTTTTGATTTTTTTGGGTGTCATCCCCATCGAAATCAACACCCCGATATCTCTTTTCTTCTGGATAACAATCATGGTGAGCGACCCTACAATGTTAAGCACAGCAACCAGTACAATGATCATCAAAATAAAATAAGAACCCCATTTTTCGAGCATCATAACATCGTAGAGAGGCCTTTGCAGATCGTACCAGGTTTGAATTCGGTACTTCGGGCCCAGCATCTCTTCGAGGTCAGCTTTTACGCGTTCGGCACGGTCGGTATCGGTAAGTTTCAGGTCAAACCCTGTAATTTCGTTGCGCATGTTAAACAAACGCTGTGCTGCAGCTATATCCACGTAAACCACATCGCCATCTATAATCTGATGCATATCGTAGCTATCGCGCACATCGAAACGGCTCACTCTGGGTGATGAAAACTGGGTTAGCGCTCGCCTCATGCCTGTTGGGCTCAGCATTGCAAGTTCATCACCCGCACTCAGCCTGTACCGATTGATGAGTGTTTCGCTTACTACCACACCAGGCCTGCCGCCTCGAACAGAGAGGTCAATTTCCCGGTCCTCCCGCAAATCTGTAATGGTGAAATCAGTTTCCATATCAATTCCGCGAACAGTCATCACTTCGTTGCGGCCGCCATTCTGAAAAACCATCATCGCTTTGCCCTCTATGTAGGGCGATATCTGCACCACCTCGTCATGGGCAAGTATGCGGTTCATCAGTTCTTCATCAAACACCATAGTGGGTTCATCAACCAGTTCTATTCTGATGTCTGGATCAAAGGAGAGCAGATATCCGCGAATCACCTCAAAAAAACCGTTAAACACGGATAGAATCACTATCAAAAGTGCTGTACCAATGGTAATGCCGGCTATACTTATGGATGTAAGAATGGAGATAAGCGAAATGTGTTTTTTCGAAAAAAGATAGCGTCTCGAAATAAATTGAATGACATTCATTCTGTATATTTGAAATTAAACCAATCATTAAGTTCCTTTACTACCTAAATTCCGCCTAAAATTACTATCTTGAGCGGCCTATCAGATAATCTAACCGGTGAGATTGTAGTGACTTTAAAAATCGAAGAAATTAAGGCAATATCCAACGGAGAACATGGGGATCTATTTTCCGTACTGGGTTTGCACACAGTAACAATTGATAAAAAAGAGAAACTTGTAGCCCGTGCCTTCCGCCCGGATGCCAAACAACTTTTTATTCTGCCTGAAAGTGGAAAGCCCGTTCAGTTAGAGCGAATATCCGACGAGGGGCTTTTTGAATATGTATTTCCTCGCAGAAAGAACCGGTTTTCGTATAAAATAAAAGTGCATCCGTATGTTGGGGATACATACACCATTGATGACCCCTACCGGTTCGGCACATTGCTCAGCGATTTTGATATGCAGCTTTGGGGTGAGGGAAATCATCATCACTCCTACCGTTTTATGGGCGCTCACACCAAAACCGTTGATGGTGTTGATGGTACCCATTTTGTAGTAACAGCTCCTTCAGCAAGCAGGGTTAGCGTTATTGGCTCTTTCAACAACTGGGATGGCCGCGTACATGGAATGCGAAAATATGTTGACCAGGGGCTGTGGGAAATTTTCATTCCGCATGTTACAGAGGGTGACCTTTACAAGTTTGAAGTGAAAAGTTTCGAACAAAGTGCTCCGTTCAAAAAAGCAGATCCTTATGCACGGTTTTCTGAAATGCGGCCCGGCACAGCTTCAAAAGTATGGAACACATCCTACCAATGGAATGATGAGAAATGGATGGAAGAGCGCTCCAAAAAAGCTCACCATAAAGAACCGGTTTCCGTTTATGAGATTCATCCAGGCTCTTGGAAGCGTAAAGTTGGGGAAGATCCTGGCTTTCTGAATTACCGCGAACTTGCCGATGAACTTGTGTCCTACATGAAAGAGATGGGCTTTACCCATGTGGAGCTGATGCCAATTGCAGAGCATCCGTATGATCCATCCTGGGGATATCAGATTACGGGCTACTTTGCGCCAACCAGCCGCTTCGGCAACCCGGATGATTTGCGATATTTTGTTGATCAGTGCCACCAGGCGGGGATTGGGGTTATTGTAGACTGGGTACCAGCACACTTTACAAAAGATGACCATGGGTTGCGGCGCTTTGATGGAACTGCACTATACGAGCATGAAGATCCGCGCCAGGGCGAACATAAAGACTGGGGTACATTAATTTTTAACTTTGGACGCTCGGAAGTGCAAAACTTCCTGCTCTCCAATGCAATTTACTGGCTCGAAGAGTTTCACATAGATGGCCTGCGGGTTGATGCGGTTGCATCTATCCTGTATCTCGACTATTCGCGCGAAGAGGGTGAATGGGTACCCAACCAATATGGCGGCCGCGAAAATATTGAAGCGATCTATTTTCTGCGCCGGTTCAATGAGGTTACCCATCAATACTTTCCCGGGGTGCTAACGTTTGCTGAGGAGTCCACATCGTGGGGTGGGGTGTCTCAGCCAACATCATCCGGTGGCCTGGGTTTCGATTTTAAATGGAACATGGGCTGGATGAACGATACTCTTGCCTACATGGAGAAAGATCCGCTTTACAGAAAATACCATCAGGATCAGCTCTCTTTCTCCATGATTTATGCATTTTCCGAGCAGTTTATACTGCCGCTCTCGCATGATGAAGTGGTTCACATGAAGAAATCACTGCTCTCAAAAATGCCCGGCGATGACTGGCAGAAGTTTGCTAACCTTCGCCTGCTTTACACCTATATGTATGGCCACCCCGGCAAAAAGCTTCTTTTTATGGGCGGCGAATTTGCACAATGGAATGAATGGACCGAATCCCAATCCATAGACTGGCACCTGCTGCAGTGGGAATCCCACCAGGGCGTGCAAAACCTTGTGAAAGACCTGAACAACCTATATAAAGCTGAAAAAGCGATGCATGAGGTGGATTCCAAATGGGAAGGTTTTGAATGGATTGATATAAGCGATGCAGACAACAGCCTTCTTTCATTCATCAGAAAAGGAAAAAACCCGGATGATTACCTTGTTTTCATCCTCAACTTCACGCCAACCTTTCACGAACACTACAAATTCGGTGTGCCTGATGATTGTGAATATGAAGTGGTTTTAAATAGTGATTCATCACACTATGGCGGCAGCAATGCCGGGCCGGTTACTGTGAAAGGTGAGCAAGGCCATTGGCACAATAAAACTTCCCACATCATCATTCCGGTTCCGCCACTTGCTGGAGTTGTACTGAAACCTAAGAAATAAGAATCAACTGAAATACATATGAGATTCCCAAGATCGTGCGGCACACTTGTGCACCCGACCTCCTTCCCATCTAAATATGGGATGGGAGATTTTGGCCAGGAAGCCAAAACATTCATCGATTTTTTACAAGAAACCAATCAAACCATTTGGCAGGTTCTGCCGCTCACACCCACCGGATACGGCAATTCCCCTTATGCCAGTTACTCAGCATTTGCAGGCAATCACTACCTCATTAGCCTTGATATTCTTGTGGAAAAGGGGTTTTTAACTGCAGATGAGGTAAAAATGGCTGAGCTGCCTTCAACCACGCGAAGTGATTATGAAAAGTCGTACAGCCTAAAAAACAGTCTTTACAAAAAAGCCTCTGAAAGGTTTTATGCTTCTCTGGACAAAGACGCTGAGAAACAAATACAGGCCTTCAAAAAGTCGAACAAATTCTGGCTTGAAGATTACTGCCTGTTCATAGCTTGTTCAAAAGCCAACAACCGTATCCTCTGGAACCAGTGGGCACCGGAAATAGCACAGCGAAAACCTGCAGTTATAAAAAAACTGAAGAAAGAGTATCAGGAAGAGATAGCATATCAAACCTGGGTACAGTTTGAATTTTTTAACCAATGGCACGCATTGAAAGGTTACGCCAATGCAAAGGGCATAAGAGTTGTGGGTGATATCCCCATTTTTGTAGATCATAACAGCGCTGATGTGTGGGGAAATCCCAAATACTTTGAGGTAGACCAGCAGGGAAATCGTGTACTCGTTGCCGGTGTGCCGCCCGACTATTTCAGCGAAACCGGACAGCTTTGGGGAAATCCATTATACAACTGGAAAGAACTTGAAGCCGATAACTTTAGCTGGTGGATTGAGCGCTTCCGCCAGATGTTTGAGTTGTTTGATGCAATTCGGGTTGATCATTTTCGCGGCTTTGATGCTTTCTGGCAGGTCTCTGCTGAGGAAAAAACAGCTATCGTAGGCAAATGGGTAAAAGCTCCCGGCAAAAAGCTTTTCAAAACCATTAAAAAAGAGCTTGGTGAGCTGCCAATTATTGCCGAAGACCTTGGCGTAATGACACCCACTGTTGAAGATCTGCGGGATTCATTCAACTTTCCAGGAATGAAAATTCTGCAGTTTGCTTTCGATTCTGATTCAACTAACAGCTTTTTACCGCATAACTATACGCAAAACTGCGTGGTTTACACCGGCACGCACGATAATGATACTACAATTGGCTGGTACCGCACAGCTCCCGGAGCTGAACAGCACCGCGCCAGAGAATATTCACGTAGTGACGGGCGCGAAATCAACTGGGAGCTTATTCGTCTTGGCATGCTTTCAGTAGCCGACCAAGCCATATTCCCCCTTCAGGACTTTATGAACCTTGATGCAACACATCGCATGAATATACCGGGCACGGTAAAAGATAATTGGCTTTGGCGATATACACCCGATATGCTGAACCATGTAAACCGGGATAAAATCAGGCATCTTGTTCACCTTTCAAACAGAGCTGGTGGCAATTCAGGGGACGGAGTTTGATCATAATGCTGTTTTTTAATAAAAGCTTCGTTTCGTATCTTATGATGTTTGTGAACTTTAAATTAGATGAATGTCATATCAATTAAATCATCTACCCAAGAGAACTCAAAAACCCAGGGAAAACGGAATTACTCTCGCTCTCGATAAGGGTTACAGTGTTCGGCAGGTTGAAGATTTTTGTGAAGTAGCATCAGGCCATACAGATCTTGTGAAGCTTGGGTGGGGCACCTCTTTTGTAACCCCCAACCTGGAGAAAAAACTTGCTGTTTACAAGAGGTTCGATATTCCTGTTTTTTTTGGCGGCACCCTTTTTGAAGCATACATTCTAAGAAATCAGCTTGAAGATTATATTGAACTTCTGCACCGGTTTGAACTGAAATATGTAGAGGTTTCAAACGGTACCATTTGGTTGTCAGAAAACCGCAAAAACGAAATTATCCATCAGCTCAGCCAGGAATTCACCGTATTATCTGAAGTTGGAAGTAAAAACCCGGATGATATCATCCCTCCCTACAAATGGGTGAATATTATTAACGGCGAACTTGCTGCAGGAGCGTGGAAAGTTATATGCGAGGCTAGAGAATCGGGTAATGTTGGCGTATTCAGGCCAAACGGAGAAATACGCTCCGGACTGATCGATGAAATTGCAGATCAGATCTCTGTAGATCAGCTTTTGTTCGAAGCACCAAAAAAAGAACAGCAAACCTGGTTCATTAAAAAATTTGGAAGCAATGTAAACCTCGGTAATATTGAGCCGAGCGAAGTGATTTCACTTGAAACATTGCGGTTGGGCCTGCGCAGCGATACTCTTTTTGATTTCTTTTCTGTTGAAGGCCCGGATTTTCAGAAACTTTACCAAAACAGCAATACAGGCTTTTCACAAGACTAATAAACATATCATCGTAACTACAAAATTATCATGAAAATACTCTACGCTGCAGCCGAAATCGCCCCTTTTGCAAGAATGACTCACACTGCCGACTTACTTCGGTTTTTGCCGGCCTCTCTGCAGGATCAGGGGTTTGAAATTCGGGTATTACTGCCAAAATACGGCACTATTAACGACCGCCGAAACAGGCTGCACGAAGTAATTCGCCTCTCCGGTATTGAAGTTGAAGTTGGTGGTGAAATTCAGAGCATGAAAATTAAAGTAGCAAGTATTCCTAATGCAAAATTACAGGTTTACTTTTTGGACAACGACAAGTTTTTCAAACGAAAAGCGATGTTCACAAATCCAAAAACTGAAAAATTTTATGATGATAACGACGAGCGCATTGCCTTCTACAATAAAGGCGTGCTGGAAACAGTTATTAGTCTTGGCTGGCAACCAGATGTAATTCATTGTCACGACTGGCCTGCAGGCCTTATTCCTCTGCTTGCCAGAACAAAGTATAAGGATGAAGAGATTTTCAAGAACACCCAGATCGTTTATAATCTTCACCATCCTGAAAATAAGGGAATTCTTGAATCAACAAGCATACTCGACAAATTAGGCCTCCCGGAAGATGTTGATTATGATACATTAACCGAGAATGGCACTGTAGATATGTTGAAAATCGGGTTGAAATACAGTGATCACGTAGTAACGGGAAATCACCTGAGCAGTCAGTTCGATGAAATTTTTGAAAAACTAAATGTTAAACCAACCAAAATACAGGGTTCGCCCGAAGATGTATCCAAAAAATTTGCACAATATTACCGGGATATCGCCGGCGAAAATCAGTAGAAATTCACTTTTGCACTTCTTTTTAGAGTATTTCAAAAAAGGCAGCCGATCAAGTATCGCTGCCTTTCTGCTCTTAGCAGTATTTACTTTTATGGGTTGCGATTCCCCCGGCTCGGTTGGGGAAGAGATAATTTCAGGCAGTGACGGTGTAAATACGGAATCGCTGTTTCCTGAAAATTTTACTGTTCTTGATCAAAACACCTTCTCTGGAAGGCTGCCCAATACTGCACTAGGCTACATTGATGACCCCGTTTACGGAAAGATCTCTTCAACTGCCCTCATAAAGCCGGGATTATCGCGGGCTGTTGTAGATACAATCCGGGAGGATGACTCTGTTTATTTAAGGCTGATCTTCCGTCAAGAAGTTTACGGCAACATTAACACTGTATCGAACTTCACAATTTATGAAGCCAACGAAATCTGGCGAGGTAATCAGCTTCGCTACAACCAGGAAGTTGATGTAAACTTTGCCCGGCAAATCGGAGCTTTTGAAGTTTCTGATGAAGACACCGTACTGGTTGAGCTCGATGACATGTGGCTTCAAGAGTACATCGCTTTCTTTAACAGTGCAGAAGCCAACCGCGACTCACTCTATCGTAATACCTTCAAAGGGCTGGCAATTGTTCCCTCCGAAAGCAACCAGAAAATCCGTTTCTTGCGGCATCTTGCCCAGGAAGAGGGTGATGCCATAACCTCTTTGATTGTTGAATCACCTGAACAACCTGATGAGAATGGTGATGGTGATGAAGGTAATGGTGATGAAGATAATGGTGAAAATGGCGGTGATGAAGAAGATGAAGAAGAATTAAGGGCTATTGACCTAAGAGATTGGGGAGCTTCTTTTACGAGATCCGTCTATACAACTGATGAGAATAGATTAACTGTGCACAACACTGAAAATGTTGTAAAGTTTTTACCCGATCTCCCATTAGAACGTCTTTCTTCCAGAAACATCGTAAATGCTACGCTTATCCTTAGCAAAAATAAATCGGCAATCAATATTTTTCCTGAAATCTCAAGGCCTTTAACCAACCAGCTTAGAGCGCATCTATTCACGAGTGAACCAGCTGATTTGCCGGCAGAAATCTTCACACGTGATGCACGCTTTGTCTCCGTTATTGACGAGGACGAGGATACATTCAGTATTGACATTACCGAATACATTCTTGATGAAGTTTTTGGAGAAAACCCTGGGAGGGCACTCTATTTAACCATTCAGTCTGTTAATGGCATTATTTACAGTTCCACTTTTTACGATCAAAACGGACCGGAAAACAGAAGGCCAAGATTAGTTATAACATCCGTCAGATAATATGTACAGAAAAAAAATAACTCTTACCCTTTTCACACTTCTGATAACCTTTTTTGGGCATGCTACAATTTTAGCACAGGAGACTCCTAAAGTATCCTTTGGATCATTTTATTCAGGCTTTGGATTTGGCGCTCCGGTTGACATCACCTCTCCAAATACATCAGGAATTGGCCTTAGTGGGGTATCCACGTATTTAGGTTATTCTCCCAACATCTCCAACCCGGGGCAGTGGGGCCTGCTTGGTTTTACACAGGGAACAATCTCTGCAGGCTTATTGCGCTATGATGCCGCCGATAATTTCGCAAATGCCACTAATTCTCAGTTTTCTATTGATCAGTTTCAGATAGTTGTACCTGTTGTTAGAAACAGAATGGGGGTGTCTATAGCATTTACCCCATTGTTCAGGAGTGATTTCAGGCAGCGGGATGAAGGCACATTCAATCCGTTACCAGAGATTCCTGAACTTGGCAGTGATGTAGATTTTCTTGTCTCTACAGTTGGTTCGGGTGGTGTTAACCGCTTCGAAGCAGGCCTTGGGTTCAGAATATTCGATAATATATCTGTTGGTTACGGGCTAACCATAAACCTGCTTACACTGAATAATGATGTGATTTCTGATTTCTCAGATCAGCAATTCAGGGTTACTCAATATAACCGAAATACAGACGGCAGCAGCTTTAGCCACCGCTTTGGGATATATGCTTATAAAGGACAACTTTTTGGCAGTAGAGATCAAGTCTCTTTTGGTGCAACTCTCACGCTCCCAACAACTATAGATGCAAGCCGGTCTATCTCTTCATTTCGTGTGGTGAACAATCAACGGGTATTGCTTAGGCTTGATCAGGATGAGACAGACCGCAATGGCATAATAAAGTTACCATTGGAATTTAATACCGGACTTACGTATAATTTTAATTCTACAACAAATGTAGTGGCAGAGCTTATGCTGCAACGTTGGGAAGATGCAGAATATAGTTTCAATACAAGACAGCAGGGTTATTTTAAAAACAGGGTTAAAACCGGTGTAGGGTTTCAATATCACCCATACAGATCTGAAAGTCAGGGTGGTTTTTTCTCAAACTTTAAATACAGCTTTGGTGCAAGCTACGATACAGGGCACTTAAACATTAATGGACATGATATTGAAACCTTATTCTTCAACGCAGGCATTGGTTTAATGTCCTGGAGGTCATCTTCCTCTGTAGATCTAAGCTTTCATTATGGTATTCGGGGAACACAATCCTCAAATTTAGTTAAAGAGAATATATGGGGTGCAACACTATCCCTGAACCTGGCAGAGTTTATGTTCGTCAGACAAAGATTCCAATAATAAATCAGTTCTTTTATAAGTTTTATATATCCGACAGAAACAAACAGCAATAAAATGAAAACGTATATACTCTCATTAGCACTTTTAGTAGCTATTTCATCAAATGCTTACTCACAGAGTGAGGAGCCTCCTTTTGGAATGAGCGAACTCCAGGCGTACTCGCTTTTTTACGAAAATTTTCGTCAGGGTGATTACGACATGGCACTCATGTTCGGCAGATGGATGCTTGAAAAACAGCCAAGAACTATTCCTGGCCACAATAGTTTTACACTTCCACGACAGTATGAGCGCCTGGTTACGGTATATACCGAGTTTTCAAATCGTGAAACTGACCCTTCGATGAAATCTGCATATCTGGATACTGCACTAACAATCTTCAATGATGCATTCGAGATTTTTGACGAAGATGAAATAGACCTATACAGATGGCACTTTAATCGTGGCCGCTTTCTACAGGAGCATCAAAGTTCAATCCCTAATGGCATGGACAGGGCTTTCGAAGATTATCACATCGCATTTGAACTTGATCCGGACAGATTAATTGAAGCTGGCGATGGATACTTTATTCAGATTATGTTGAGCAATTTGGTTGCCAATAACGAGCGGGACCGCGCACTTCAGATGATAGATCAGGTAGAGCCAAAAGCAAGCGCTTCTCTCGCGGCTGCTATTGATGAAATTCGGGATGGATTGTTTGCTGATCCCGAAGAACGAATTGAATTTCTAAAAGGCAGGCTCGAAGCTAATCCCGGGGATATTGCATTGATTACTGAAATCGCAGGTATGTTTCAGTCTCAGGGCAACCGAGCCAAGGCCATAGAGTACGCTGAAAAACTCTATGAAATCGATAAAACTTTCGAAAATGCCCGAAGGCTTGCTGATTTTGCTAAGGCAGACGGACAAAATCAGGCTGCGATTCGCTACATCAGAGAAGCTTTAGAGTTAACCGATGACAATAATGTGAAAAGCCGTTTGAACCTCGAATTGTCTGAAATTTATCAGAATGAAGGCAACTTGAGAACTGCAAGACAGTATGCCCGGACTGCAAGCAATCTCGACAGAAGCTGGGGACAACCGTTTATACAAATTGCAACGATCTATGCCGGGGCAATTTCACAGTGTACATCAGGAAGGCAGATTGACCGTGACGACAGAACCGTTTACTGGCTCGTTCTCGATTATCTCGATAGAGCCAGGAATGCCGATTCGTCTGTTGCATCAACAGTTACCCGACTTTACAATTCGTATCAGCCTGTTATTCCTTCAGCCGAAGATAAATTCTTCAGAGGATGGGAAACAGGAGATACAATTCGTATTGGCAGCAATATTTCAGAATGCTACGCCTGGATAGACGAAACCACTACTGTTCGATAAAACTTTTGATCTTACAAATCCTTCCTTATCTTTTTAGTGTTGAGTGATGCAAAAAGCGTCACTCAACATATTTTCTACCCCTCTTTTTTTGAAACAGTATTTCTGCTCTTCCATCAATTACCATGTAGAGCATCTCATTTTTCAGATCACGTTATCATTTAAACATTAGAACAGACAGTGCATGGCACGTTCACG
>PWWL01000225.1 GCA_003561515.1 Balneolaceae bacterium | reverse complement strand
ACCAACGAAGCGGTGGTGCATGCGCCCGAGTCAAGAACGTCCTCACCTGTACGCATACCGCGCGATTATAAGACCCTGGAACACGTTCGTATCAAAGGTCTTTATCCCTGTGGCGAAGGGGCAGGGTACGCAGGTGGAATCGTATCGGCTGCAATGGACGGAGAGAAGTGTGCGGTTGCAGCCGCTGAAAACTCTTAAAGGTCAGAAAAATGAATTCCTGAGAAAACCATTTTGCTGTTTTTGAATCAGATCATTCTACAATTTTCACGTTGAATTAAAGGTTAAAATCGAAGAAAAAATTATTCAATCACTGCCTGTGAAATATTTAAAATGTTGTGATCCAGAGATTTACGGGAACCTTTTTCTTGCTGTCGTGATTATAATAGTGTCAATGTAAACATAAAAATTATGTAACTGTTTTATGAAAAATCTTGAATTAAAAGGGAACTGGAACGAGCTAAAAGGAAAAATGAAGCAGAAGTACGGAGATCTGACAGAGGACGATCTTTCTTATGTAGAGGGTAAAGAAGATGAATTGCTTGGCCGTCTGCAAAAGAAGCTGAACAAGACAAGGGAAGAGCTCGCATCTGAACTGCGCGAGTGGATCGATCGGATCTGACTGCCACGCCTTTACCATTCTTCGTCTCTATCAATACAACAAAAAACTAATCTGATTAACAGACAGAAATATGAAATTCTCAAAATTCTCAGCAATCATAGTATCAGTATTTTTCTTAGCTGCATCACTCTTTCTGGTTCAGTGCAACGGTGACTCCGATGAATATGGCAGTACCTTCGAAGAGGAAAGGGATGAGCTTGTAAGTAATCTTGAAAACCTCAGGGATGATCTGGATGAACAGATCGACGACCTCTCCGCAAGAATTGACGATGCCGGTGATGAGGCCGATGAAAGCCTGACCGATGCATATGACGAACTCCGCGATGACCGCTCTGATGTTGAAAGAGCTATCGACGATGTTCAAAATGCCACCGAAGATACATGGGCAAGTGTGAAGTCAGAAACAGAGAGCCTTTACGACGACATCAGCTCACGTTTCGATGACTGGATGGAATCACTTTCCGAGCGATTTGATGACATCAATCTTTAAAACAGACCGCAGGTAAATGTATTTGCCTAAAAAGGCCGGTACTAAGCTATTTGCCGGCCTTTTATTCTTCGGCAGGTGAAAACCTTAGTACTTCCTCGCCCTGTTCATCTTTCAAAATCAACTCACTTGATTCCCCATCGATCCGGAACGTCCTCACTTTATCGATCATGCTGAAATAGAGAGTTTCCGTGTCCATTTCGGGGCACGCCATTCTTGTGGCTGCAACACTGGAAAGTGTCAGGTTTTCTGCCTCATCGAGCGTGTAGGTGCCGGTGAACCGGTTGCATCCACCTGAGCCGTAGATGGAGAGATCGTCCGGGTTGAAAGAAAGTCCAGGCCTGTCGGTGGTGAAGTCCATGTCCGCTACATCCCTGCCGTCAGCGTTGAAGAGTATCCAGTCGGTAGAAATCAGATCGAATTGGGAATCGGTGAGCTGTTCGCCGGCATCACCATTGCATGATATCAATATCAGCGAAAAGACAAGAAGAAGTGATAAATAAAAAGGGAAAACTTTCATGAATCTGAAATCAGAAGAATTCATATATGATATGTGCCCGAAAGATAAATAATTGTACGTATAATGTATTGATATTTTTTTACACTGCAGGGTCATATTTAACGCCCGGTTTCTTGACTATACGGCAACGGTCGGGTAGATTTCAATGTTATTAGTATAATTGAATGAATGCATTCCCGGAATAAATGAAAACAGGAAAAATAGTAATTGTGTTACTTGTTCTGGCTGGGATGGCTGTTTGGTGGGGCCTTTCAGGTTACCAGGGCGGTGAGCAAGGCCTCCCGCCGCTTCATACCGAAACTGTGGAGAAAGGTGATGTTTCTCAGCGCGTAGTGGCTTTTGGGGCACTTCAACCAGTTCAAAAAGTATTGGTGGGAAGCCAGGTTTCGGGCAACATAGAAGAGATTTTTGCCGATTTCAATTCGATGGTTCGGCGCGGTGATGTAATTGCACAGATTGATCCCTCCACATTTGAAGCTGAAGTGAGCTCGGCACATGCGGAACTTGAATCGGCCGAAGCCGGACTTGAACTTGCACAGATGCAGTACCAGCGTGTTCAGGAGCTGAGAGAGCGGCAGTTTGTTGCTCCCAGCGAGGTGGACCAGGCCAATGCCACACTCCGGCAGGCTGAAGCACAAGTACGCGTTCGGCGCCACGCCCTCGAACGGGCCGAACGCGAACTCGACCGCACAACCATCAAATCGCCGACCGACGGCATGGTAATTTCGAGAGAGGTGGATGTGGGCCAAACCGTAGCCGCAAGCCTGAATGCCCCGGTACTCTTCGAAATCGCAGCTGACCTCAGCAACATGTGGATCCATGCCAATGTAACCGAGGCAGACATAGGAACCGTAAAAGAGGGGCAGCGAGTTAACTTCCGGGTAGATGCCCACAGGGGACGGAATTTTGAGGGCGAAGTAATTCAGGTGCGAAATGCGCCTATTATGCAAGATAATGTGGTGCACTATGAAACCATCATTGCGGTAGACAACAGCGAACGTCTCCTCAAGCCGGGAATGACCGCAGAAGTGAACGTGATCACCGACGAGGTGCACGATGTGGTCAGGGTTAGAAATTCAGCTCTCCGGGCACGGCTTCCCGACAATATCAGGCCGGAAGATCCGCCTGAGGCCGAAGGAATGAACGCACTTGTATACATTCTGAATGATAGTGAAATTGTGCCCAAACGGGTGAAAACTGGGCTTACCGACGGTGCATTTACGGAAATCATTGAAGGGTTGGAGCCCGGAGAAACACTTGCAATAGGGCTGTCGCTCACCACCGGAAACGACAGCCAGCGCCGCAGCCTTTTCAGCGGATCGCAGGCACAATATTGATTTTCAGGCATGGCAATAATCGACTTAAAAGGTATCACAAGAATATATAAATCCGGATCGCTTGCAGTTGAAGCTCTCAGGGGTATCGATTTGCAGGTTAAGGATGGTGAGTTTGCAGCCATCATGGGCGCCAGCGGTTCCGGGAAATCTACACTGATGAATGTGATCGGCTGCCTCGACAAGCCCACAGCAGGCAGCTATTACCTGAACGGAAAAGATGCATCACGGTTCAGCAAAGACCAACTTGCCAGTACGCGAAACCGCACCCTCGGTTTTGTATTTCAGAATTTTCATCTGCTGCCGCGCACCACTGCTCTTGAAAATGTGGAACTTCCGCTGCTCTATGCCGATGAAGGGTTAAAGTGGAAAGAGATTCATGACAGAGCCCGTGAGGCCCTTGAAATTGTTGGCCTGGGTGATCGCACCACGCACACACCGAATGAACTTTCAGGTGGGCAGCAGCAGCGCGTTGCCATCGCCCGTGCACTGGTTGCAAAACCGAAACTGCTTCTGGCCGATGAACCCACCGGAAATCTTGACAGCCGCACAAGCCTCGAAATTATCGAGCTTTTTCAACGGCTGAACCGCGACGGCCTCACCATTCTTATGGTGACACATGAGCCAGATGTTGCAAGGTTCACTCAGCGCGTGTTGACACTGCGCGACGGCCTGCTCCGTTCCGACAAAAAGATTGAACCGCGCGATTCCGGCGAAGCGCTCGAAAGCTGGCAGGATGAAGAAGACCTGCAACTCATCAACGAAGGATACTGATAAGATGAAATGGTCAGCAGTTCCCTATGTAGCGATTAAGGCTCTCCGGAGAAACCGGATGAGAACCCTTCTTACGGCACTGGGCATCATAATCGGTGTGGCAGCTGTAATCGTGATGGTAGGGCTGGGGCAGGGAGCCGGAGCCGAAGTGCGTGAGCAGGTGAACCGGCTTGGACAAAACGTGGTGCTTGTTTTTCCCGGTGCCCGGCAACTTGGCGGCGTAAGTATCGGCGGTGGCAGCGCCAATACCCTCACAACTGCAGATGCCAGAGCACTGCGTGATGAAATTCCAGAGGTGATTGCAGCAAGCCCCGAAGTACGATCTCAGACGCTGATTGTGCACGGAAACAGAAACTGGCATACGCGCGTGTACGGGCAGTCGCACGATTACCTGCAGATCAGGCAGTGGCCTATGGATAGCGGCAGGATGTACACCGAGGAAGAAGTAGAGCGCTCGGCGCTTGTTGCCGTCGTTGGGCAATCCATTGTTGAAGAGCTTTTTGACGGATCGGATCCGATCGGTGAAACCATCCGCATCAGGGGAGTTCCGATCGAAATTATTGGAGTACTTTCAGTAAAGGGAATGTCGCTGATGGGCTCGGTTCAGGATGATATTGTTCTGATTCCATACACCACGGCATTCCAGAGAATATCGGGCCGAACCCACGCCATGGTGATTAACATCCAGGTGTACAACGAAGAGTCGATGGACATTGCCCAGGCCAAAATCACCGACCTGCTTCGTGAACGCCACAATCTTTCGCCAGACCAACCGAACGATTTTACCGTCCAAACGCAGGAGGAGGTAGCCCAGGCCGCTACTGAGACCTCCAGGATTATGACGTGGCTGCTGGCTTCCATCGCCGGGGTATCCCTTTTTGTGGGCGGTATCGGCATCATGAACGTGATGCTGGTCAGCGTTACCGAGCGCACCCGGGAGGTAGGGCTGCGTCTTGCCGTTGGAGCGCGGTCGCCCGATGTGCTGATGCAGTTTCTGATTGAGGCTGTGGTGCTCTGCTTGTTGGGCGGTATCGGCGGAATACTGATCGGCGTGGTTGCCACCGAGGTGATCGCAACCTATGCAGGCTGGCCGGCGCTCTTTAGCACCGAGGCGATGATTGTAGCTGTGAGCGTATCGGCGGCTGTGGGTGTGTTCTTCGGATTCTACCCGGCATGGAAGGCGTCACGGCTCGACCCGATTGTGGCGCTGAGGCGTGAATAGTTAATCAGGCAGATGTCTTCAGTGGTTATCCGTTAAACCCATTTTCTGACTTCCGCATCGTGACGTCAATAGCCTGTTAACTACTATTCATCTTCATATACTGTGAAACGTTACAAGTGCAGCTAACTTTTTCTCTTGTCCTTTTGTCTTGATGTGCCAAGGGATCCCGGAGAGGCAATAGGACGATGCCGCGACATCGGGGCAAGGCCACGCCTTGATAGCTTATTAATCATAGTAAATTCATACCCTGCGTGGCTGAGAATTCGTAACGCACCACTCAGTTTTACGAACCGGGAATTCAAGGCCGATAGATCTAATCAGAAAAGGAGGCCTACTAAGGTATTTTGCGATCTCAAATCTTTGCGGGTCACCTGAACATTTATTTTTAGACACGCAGTTTATTAAATATTTAAGCCGGGACATATCACTTTTTAAAACATGCGGAAGTCAGGTCTACAAAAAAGGCTCCCATCGGGAGCCTTTTTTTGAGTTATTTTTTAAGCAAACAATATCTACTTGTCCAGATAAAAGAAAATCATGTTGTCAGAACTATCCGAACTGCTTCTCACTTTTTTATTGTTTTCTTTGTTATAAGTGTATGCGATGTTTCTGATGGAATTTAACTCTTTCTTATCAGAATATTTTACTTGCAGAGCATCACCGCCGGGTTTTAAGTCTTCAATAGCAGTTCTGAGTTTTGCATATTTTGAATTACTCTTCCTTGAAACACGGACCTTAGAGCGAGGTACTAATCTTACTTTCATATTCCGAATCTTATTTAATGTATGTTTTAATCAACAATTGTAGATATTTAAAATAAAATTCAATTTTTTACTATTGTCAACCATTTTAGAAAAAAATTTTAGACCTCATTTATAACTATAAAAATCGATGCAATTCTGACAAAATATCTTTAGCAGGTATTTGAAAAAGTTTGGGTAATTATATGAAGCTTATAGTCTGCATTCTAAGTTACATGCTTTCTTAGGGTGCTGATATCCGGGAAAGACGAGCTTTACACAGCAGCCAACTATACCTCCGGATAAACTTCCGGAGCAATAGTAAGTCTCTCGGATTAAAGTTCTTTGCTCATCAAGAGGTGTAAGTAGTAGAGTATACGGAGGTATATCTCAAAACGAAAATGATCAGGGAACCTGAACTGTAGTTAATATCTTTCCAACAATATCTTCCGATGAAATATTTTCAGCTTCTGCTTCAAAAGTGGGAATAATTCGGTGCCTCAACACGTCCATGGCTATCACTCTCACATCCTCAGGAGTTACATACGCTCGGTGTTCCATAAAGGCATGAGCCCTTGCAGCCAAATTCATATTGATGGAGGCTCTGGGTGATGCACCGAACCCGATTAAATCTCCAAGCTCAGATAAATTGTATCTGTCGGGATAGCGCGTGGCAAAAATCAGGTCAACGATATATTTTTCAACCTTTTCATCGGTGTAAATTTCATTGATAACGTCTCTAGCATTCAGAACTTCTTTTGCACTTGTTACGGGCTTTAGCTGAGGTTTGTCACCCGTTTTGGCCATGCGCCTCATAATCTCAAGTTCTTCCTTTTCTGTCGGATACCCAACTTTTAGCTTAAGCATAAATCGATCTACCTGCGCTTCAGGTAAATTGTAAGTTCCTTCCTGTTCCACGGGATTTTGTGTGGCAAGTACGAGGAACGGCGCTTCGAGCGGAAATGTGGTTTCACTGATGGTTACCTGCTTTTCCTGCATCGCTTCAAGCAGTGCGCTCTGCACTTTTGCCGGCGACCTGTTGATCTCATCCGCCAGCACGATATTGGCAAAAATAGGCCCCTTTTTTACGGTAAATTCTGATTCTTTCTGGTTGTAAATCAGTGTTCCGATCAGGTCGGCAGGCAGGAGGTCGGGCGTAAACTGGATTCGCTGAAACTTTGTGTTGATGACTTTTGCAAGTGATGACACGGTCAGTGTTTTGGCGAGTCCCGGAACACCCTCAAGCAGCACGTGTCCATCGGCCAGCAGCCCGATCAGAAGGCGGTCTATCATGTAGCGCTGCCCTACAATCACTTTATCAAGTTCCCTGTAAATGTCATCGATAAAGGCACTGTGAGATTCAATTTTCTCGCCCAATGCCTTCATATCCACGTCGGTACTCATTTCTTAAATCTAATGATAGGTTCCGGTTAGCTTAAGTATTTTATTGCCGTTTTAAAACGGCCTGTAATGAACGAATAAATCCATTCAGCTGCAAAAGAGTTGAGAACGGTTTTTCAGCTTTTTTCTTATGCGCGGGCCTTCATACATCATTAAACATCGGTTTACGGATTGGACTTACTTCAGGCTATTTTACTCGGAATTTTACAGGGTGTAACAGAATTTCTTCCCGTGAGCAGCTCGGGCCATCTTGCACTGGCAAGGGCATTAATGGGCAGGGACCTTGTTCCAGGCATTACATTTGAAATAGTGGTTCATTTCGGTTCATTCTGCAGTATCGTGGTATACTTCAGGCAGAGGATCGCAGATATTTTGCGCGATCTTTTCACCAGCTTCTCCCTGAGCGGTATCAGACGCAAGGAGTATCTGTATAATCAGAATACCCGGTTCTGCTATATCATATTGTTGAGTATGATTCCGGCAATAATTGCCGGATTTACCCTGAAAGATCCCGTTGAGCAGCTATTTCTCAATCCCCTGTTTGTATCTGCAATGCTGCTGGTAACGGGCACGCTGCTTTTTCTCACTCGGTTTGCCGGGAACCTTCCCAACGATGTGGATGCCAAACGGGGGCTGCTTATGGGGTTTGCGCAGGCGTGTGCCATTTTGCCCGGTATCAGCCGGTCGGGGTCAACCATTGCCACAGGCCTCTATACGGGTGTAAACCGCGACAGTGTTGCGAATTTCTCATTTCTGATGGTGCTTCCGGTTCTGGCAGGGGCCATGCTTCTTGAGGTACTTGAGGTAATGGAGAACGGGATGGCTGCGGAAGCGATCGTCAGTTTAACGGCCGGTTTTTTTGCCTCCTTTATATCCGGCTACATAGCGCTTAAATATCTTATCATACTGCTGAAGAGAGAAAAATTTCACTACTTTTCTTATTACTGCTGGGCCGTTGGGCTGGCCGGGCTCATACTTTTTATATAATGGGAAAAGTATCTCAAATGCCTTGATGCCATTTTTAAATTTGGCTACCTTAAGTGCCGTTTAAATAAAAGACCAGAATGGAAACTTACTTATTTGTAGTTCTTGCTGTTTTAGCCATTGCATCGGCTTTGGGGATGATATTAAGCAAGAGTACCGTAACCAGCGCACTGATGCTGGTAATTAATTTGGTAACCCTGTCGGGCGTGTACCTTTTGCTGCAGGCACAATTTCTCGCTCTCATTCAGATCCTTGTATATGCGGGCGCCATCATGGTGCTTTTTCTGTTTGTGATCATGCTCCTGAATGTAGATAAAGAGGAAACCCTGTTCGAAAAATTCAGGATGAAGTACCTGCTTGCTTTCCTCCTGGGCACGGTTATTCTTGCGCAGATTCTGTATACCATCGGGGGTGCTGCCGACCTTCTTCCTGAAATCTCTCCGGATATGCTTTTTGCCGGTACAGTTGAAGCAATCGGGGATGTTCTCTACACAGAATTTCTTTTTGCTTTCGAAATGACGGCGATACTGCTTACGGCTGCCGTTGTGGGTGCGATTATGCTCGCACAGTTTAAAGTTAAAGACCGCGGTGAAACTGAATGATTGGAATTGACTGGTACCTCGCACTCAGTGCGGTTTTGTTTACAATTGGTGTGATTGGCGTGCTGATACGCCGCAATGCGATTGTCATTTTTATGTGCATCGAAATGATGCTTAATTCCGTGAACCTGGCACTGATCTCTTTCAGCGCCCATCATGGTGATGTAACCGGACAAATACTCGTACTATTCTCATTGTCGGTTGCCGCGGCTGAGGCTGTTGTTGGCCTGGCTATTATCATCGCCATTTTCAGGAATAATTTGTCTGTAGACATCACGAAAGTGAATCTGCTTCGCTGGTAATGTTCTGCAACGATTTTCAAAGCTTCTTCGTTACACGGGGAAGCTTTTCTTATATGTTGCACAATCATTTACAAATAGGAGTTTATTTGAAGCTCATCCGGGTTATTGCTCTTTTAGTTGGCCTCACTGCATTTTTGGGTGCAGATCAAATAAGTGCGTTCTCCACATCAACTGAACCCAAGCTGATTTTAATCCACCTTGACGCTGCATCCGGACCTATTCTCGAAGAAGAGATGGAAATGGGAAATCTTCCGAATCTCGAAGCCTTTTTTGGTGAACACCAGCGAATCAACTATGCGATTACGTATTTTCCCAGTAAAACACCTACCGTAATATCAAGCATACGTCGTGGCAAAACCCTGGAAGAGGCCATATTACCGGGGTGGAAACGCACCGATAAAGAGAATGGCGGTACCATCGGTTTGATACCCACGTTTCTGAATATGGCTTTCTCAAAATCCAGGCTTGCTACAACCAATCTGATTTATGGGATTCCTGCATTCTATTGGATGGCTCCGCCGGCTCTGGTAAACACAGCCGATTATCTGAAAGATTACAACATCCTCGAATTTTATTGGTACAGAGTTGATTCAGAGGGCCATTTCAGGGGTGAGGAGGCCTACCGTGAACAGCTCGCAATCTTCGACAGAAATTTTGGTCGGCTTGTTCGTCGTCTCGATGATGATGTTAATATCATCATTTATGGCGATCATGGAATGACGTTTGGAGAAGGAGTAGAAATTGACCATGTAATTGAGGAGATGGTTGGTGATGACCTTGCAATCTACTCATACCCAACACTTTTTCTTGAAAACAACAGCCCAAAGGATTTCTACGCACGAAAGCTGGTCGAAGAAACGGGGATTGATTATACCTTTTTTTTAAGTGATGACGGAGTTGTAACCGGTTATCATAAGGATGGAATCATCCGGTTCGATTCTCGAAACGGTAAGATACGCTACACCTACGAAAGTAACGATGTGCTGGAGTATTACGCCCATGGATACAATGGCGAATTTTGGGATAAGGATCAGTGGCTTCAGTTCAGCCACGCTCTTCGTTATCCGTATGCACCGGTAAACATCTACACCTTTTTGAATAACCCTAACTCTGGCGACATCATCACCATGTTTGCCGAAAACCGGTTCCATCAGACCGGGTACAGCAGGGCTGGAAATCACGGCGGGTTTACCTACCAGGATATGGTGACGCCTTTATTGATACGTGGACCAGATGTGGATGAATTATATGGCGAGGAGTATTTCTGGCTGCCCGATTTGTTCAGCCGAATCGACGGGATAAATTTTGATCAGAACCCTCCCAGGGAGCGACATTTTTTGGCAACAAGGTACGATTTCAGCAGAAACCGGCAGGTTGTACAGGCATCCTTTTCACCGGGCTACAGAATTCACTACGGAGCCAATGTGTATCTCGAAAACCGACTGGGCATACAGGGTATCGATCGAACGGATATCTGGGGCAAGGCCGATATCTACCGGTCTTATCTTACCCGAGCATGGCTGGGTACAGGCATTGAAATCAGGGATGCCGATATAACCCCGTTTTTTAAATTCCAGTACGACATCCATCTTCGCAAATTTGTGCTTCAGAATTCATTTGCTACAAACCGGCAATACTACTTCAAGCTCTCCTGGGAAGTGTTGCCGTGGCTTGCTTTGGAAACGGTGAATTTCAATTCGGCTGGGGTACGGTTCGATTTTTAAGATTGGACTTTCTTTTCAGAATCGGATACATCACATCATTATAACTCAAAAGCCCGGTTAAACAACTTGAACTGAGCCAGAACTACATGCTTTCATATTGAAATATATTTGTAGTATCACTTGAACACGGCATTTGATAAATTGTACCTATAGAAGGAATTGCAAAGCCTTCTTTTAAACTCTTTACTGCCAATAGGATCGGTAAATCACTTGAATGTGCTCGAGAATTTTTAATAAAAGAGTCTTCATGATTGGGATAAAATTCATTACAATCATTCAAAATCGTATTTAAGGAAACAAAGGTGGAGGACAGGTTTGTTCGTTCATGAAAAAGTGCTATCCGATATTTCAAGCAACCAATACACCATTAAAATCGCAGGTTCAGAAAGTGAGGTTGAAGCTGCATTAAAACTCCGTTACAAAGTATTTATTGATGAACTTCACAGAAAGTTTCACCATGAAGAACGAAAGGATATTGACAGTTATGATGATCAAGCTCATCATTTAATTGTCGTTGAGAACGAATCAGGTGAAATTGTAGGCACGTACCGGTTGCAGACACACGAAATGGCTAAAAAAGGTAACGGATTTGCAAGCAGCAAGCGGTTTAAGGTGGATCAGTTTCCCGATTCGGTACTGGATAATGCTGTTGAAGTGGGGCGGGCATGCATCAGCAAAGAGCACAGGCATGGCAGAGTTCTGTATTTATTATGGAAAGGGTTTGCGGATTATTTGACAAATTTCAATAAACGCTATCTATTTGGATATACTGCATTTAGTACAAAAAACCCCTCGGTTATGTGGAATACATATAATCACTTAAAAAATACTGATTCATTGTGCCCGGTTTACGATCTTGAAGTTCGAGATGAATATAAATTCGAAAAACATGTGAACTCTGATGCATCAGGTGAAATTGACATTCCCTCTCTGTTTCAAAACTATCTTGATGTGGGTTGTAAAGTTTGCAGCAAACCATCTTTTGATAAAGAACTTCAATTGGGACATTGCATGATTCTTTTAGATATTGAGAATATCCCTGACCGAACCAGAAAACTCTTCTTTGGCTCTTAACGGAATCCGATTTGCGGAAACATTCAGGAAAACAATTCAAAAAGAATGAATAGCCTGAGAGCCTTTGTCAAAGTATCACTTCTAATAGTTTACACCCTGCTACTGTATGCCGTTTATTGTGTTGTAGCCGGGTTTTTGAAAATACTCAGGCTTTCAAATGAAGAATGGCGAAACCTGTTTATGAACGTCTGGTCGGTTGGGGTGTCACATATTTTAAATATTCGTATTGAGGTAGAAGGTACACCTCCAGCTCCTCCCTTTTTTCTTGTTTCAAACCATCTAAGCTATATTGATATTGTTCCACTATTTTTAAACCTGAAATGCACCTTTGTTGCGAAGAAAGAGGTTAGAAACTGGCCAGTGTTGGGGTTCATGGTCAAGTCTGTAGGTGTTTACTTCGTAGACAGAACTAAAAAAAGAGATGTGAAGCGGGTGAATGAACTTATTTCTGGTGGCATGAATGAAAAACAGGGCATTGTAGTATTTCCAGAAGGCACTACCTCAGGTGGCGCTGATATTCTTCCCTTTCGCCCGCCTCTTCTTCAATATTCTGCATCTACCAACACTCCGGTACACTACTGCGCCATTCGTTACGAAACGGATGAGAAACATGGTGATTTCCCTGCGAAAAAGAGTGTTTGCTTTTATGGTGCAAGAGATTCTTTTCATAAGCACGTGTTGAAGCTTGCCGGAAACAAGAGAATATATTGTAAAATTACTTTTTGTGAATCGCCTCTACACGAGAACGATAGAAAAGTGCTTGCCCGAAAACTCGAGGATCGTGTTCGATCTATCTTTGTTCCAATGAGCTAATCAATACCGGGGAAAAAATCTGTTTACAGATTAGGGGATCACCCGCCGGATAGCTGTAATGCATACAGATCCCAAACCCTTAAAACCCCATAAAATGAAAAAATTACTTTTAACAACACTTAACCTGTTTATTATTACTGCAATTATCTTTGCAGGCTGTGATGTACTTCAAACCGGTAATGATGGCCCGCCAGAAGTGCAGATACAAATGAAGGTTATAAATCAAAACGCGGTTACAAAACAGCTGTTGGCGTCAAACGAACATAACACTATCGAAATCACTGAAGTAAAGTTGTTCGTTGAAGAAATGGAGCTTGACGGAATTCGCGGAACGAAAGATTTTGAGGTGGAGAACTTCATCGTAAACCTGCCGCTCGACGGAACCCCTCTTACTCTGACAGAGAAAGAGATACCGGCCGGCCTCTATGATGAATTCGAACTTGAAATCGAAAAACCAGATGATGACGTAGAAATAGATGACAGAGACTTCAGGGACGAAACCGGAAGCTATTCACTCGTAATCAAAGGTCTGTTTAACGGGGAAGAGTTCACCTTCCGGTCACGTGAAGATTTTGAAATCGATATAGATCTGAACCCGCCGCTTGAAATTGAAGAATCAGGAACATCCGTATTGGTTATTACAGTTGATATTTCTACATGGTTTAAAGGAAAAGACGGTGAAGTGCTTGATCCGAAAGATTTCAGAAATACGGAAAGGATCAATAAAAATATCGAACGATCATTCGAAGCGTTTGAAGATACATTTGATGATGACGATGACGATGACGATGACGATGACGACGATGATGATGATGATGACGATGATGATGATGACGATGATGATGATGACGACGATTGATCGAAACTGATTATACCCCAAACAAAGCAGAGCCTGTCAGCCGAAAACTGTCAGGCTCTTTTTGTTTTACTTCATCGAAAGCTCTTTTACCCGCATTTCTCTGGCTGTTTCGGTCGTTATTGTGACACCCATTTCGCTTATGTTGTACCAGTCGTTTCGGTGGTCATTGTACCAGTTTAGGCAGATGGTTGTCCGATTAAAATCGCTTGGCTTTAAGCTCATCAAGCTACTCTTTTATCCAGCGATGTTTGGTAACCTGCAAACTGTCACTCAAATCGTAAATCCAAGGCCGGAATTAATTTTTGTAATCACTTGGGGGTTCAGGCACAGCTGAACTGTATTGCGTTTGAAGGCACATCGAGTGCCAAATACAACATAACACAACGCAAAACGCATATTACCAAAATAAAAACCTGAAAAAATGAATAGACTAATTACATCAATTGCGCTGCTTCTATTTGCCGGCTACATGTTTACCGGATGTGATGCCACCGACCCGGGGCTTGACGATGCAGGAACTGTACAGCTTCAGATGGCCGTGAATACTTCTAACGCGTCTGCAAAACAATTACTAGCCCATCAGCAGAATGGCGGCCTGGTAATAGAGGAAGTAAAGCTGTTTATCGAAGAAATGGAGTTGGAAAGCGTCGAAAACGATTCACTCGATTTTGAAATTGAGAACTTTATTGTAAACCTGCCACTCGACGGTTCTCCGCTGGTACTCGCCAATCAGGTTGTACCGGCCGGCATTTACGATGAATTTGAACTCGAAATTGAGAAACCGGATGACAAAGACCTGGTTGTAAACGATTCCGATTTTCAGGATGAAACCGGCGAGTACTCCGTTGTGGTGAAAGGCATATTCAACGGAGAGGAATTCATGTTTCGCTCAAGTGAGGATTTTGAAATCGATATTGACCTCAATCCGCCGCTTGTTATTGAAGAAGGAACGAGCACTGTGCTGCTAATTTCTATCGATGTTTACAGTTGGTTCATGGGGCCAAATGGTGAAGAACTGGACCCTAAAGATCCGGCCAATACGGAACGCATTAATGAGAATATCGAGAAATCATTTGAAGCCTTTGAGGATCAATTTGACGATGATGACGACGACGATTAATAAGATGATCAACATATAAATTTGAAAAGCTCTTTGGTTCAGGCCGAAGGGCTTTTTCATTAGATGAAACAGGCATTGTAAACTTTATTGCTACAAAACACAGCAAATCACAAAATCTGCAATGATAGACTATAACCGTAAAGGATGGCCAGGGAAATTATTCAGCCCCGTGTCTGGTGAAAGCCTGGCTGTGTTTAGAGTATTGTTCGGAGTGGTGATGCTCTGGGAGGTATATCGCTATTTCGACAGGGGATGGATAGAGCGTTACTGGGTGAGGCCGGCATTTAATTTTAAGTACGAGGGTTTCGGCTGGGTTGAGCCGCTATCGGCCGGTGGGATGGAAGCTCTGTTTTGGGTGATGGGGATCCTTTCGGTATGTATCATATTCGGGTTTCTGTACCGGTTCAGTACAGCTCTCTTCTTTCTGATTTTTACCTATACATTTCTGCTGGAACAGGCGCGATACCTGAACCATTTCTACCTCGTGATTCTGATCAGTTTTGTGATGGTTATCATACCCGCTCACCAAACCTGGTCGGTTGATTCCAGGCTTTTTCCAAAGATACAACACAGGCTGGTGCCGCTATGGAGTGTTCTGCTTCTGCAGTTTCAGATTGGTGTAGCTTACTTTTTTGGTGGAGTAGCCAAGCTGAATGCCGATTGGCTCAGCGGCTCACCTTTGGACGCCTGGCTTCCCCGCCGTTCCGATTTCCCGGGTGTTGGTTCCTGGTTCGAATTGCCGGAAGTGGCTCTATTTGTGAGCTATTCAGGGTTATTGCTCGATTTGCTTGCACTTCCGCTTTTACTTATCCGAAAAACCCGGCCCTGGATGGCACTTGCTCTCGTGTTCTTCCATTTTATGAACGACCGTCTGTTCACCATTGGCATTTTTCCATGGTTTATGATTGCCGCCCTAACCATTTATCTGCCGCCGTCCTGGCCTTCAGACCTGGTGAAATATTTTTCCCGAAAAACCCTCAATCAAAAGCTGTTCCTGTTTGCCATGGGGCTTACAGGTGCGTACACAGGTGCCTGGTTTCATGAAGGTATCAGCATAGTACCCTTTGCAACTGCATTTTTGATTACGATCGTATTGATCTGGGACTTTCATATAAATCCGGCAGCGAACATACGGAAAAATGGATCAGGCCAATCATTTCCTTTCAGTCGTAAGGTGGTTGCAGGCCTTGCCATTTGGATACTGATACAAATGCTTGTTCCGATGCGTCATGTGTTTATTCCCGGCAATCCAAGTTGGACTGAGGAAGGGCACCGTTTCGCCTGGCATATGAAGCTGAGAAGTAAATCGTGCAATGAACAATTCTATATAGAACGTGCAGATACCGGTGAACGCGTTGCCGTACAGGGGATGCCATTTCTTGAAAATTGGCAGCGGAGAAAAGTTTCAGCCCGGCCGCAGCTGGTTATCCAGTATGCACAGTATCTGAGCGACATTCACGGCGGTGGACTGGCGGTTTATGCAGATATTGAATGCTCTCTGAATGGAGCGCCCCACAGGCAGCTCATTAATCCTGATGTGGATTTGACAACGGTACAATTCAGAGACTGGAAAAAGAATGACTGGATTTTGAGATAGCAATACATCAACATCCGTTCTTTCAGAAAGTGTACTTTACACTAAACGATGGTTGAAAACCAAGATCAAGCACATCAACCGGGAGGGGACGGAGGCGGGGAATAGAGCGTGTCTCGTCGAAACTGAAGGCATAGTTCCTGTACCACACATTGTCACGGTTCAAAAGATTGAATACAGAAAAGCTGATTTCGAGGCTTGAAGCATTCCGGAATTGGTGGTGATATTCAATGGTTGAATCAAGTCGGTAGTAAGCATCCAGGCGTTCCTCTGCATCATCAACAAACGTTGCCAGGGAGTTCGGAGCGCCGCTCATCATGATCCAAGACAGATACATTTTCATCCGGTTGCTGAGTTTCGTTTCCAATACGGCATTGTAGGTGTGGGTTCTGTCCCAGTCGGCAAAAAACTCTTCGCCACCGAGTAAACCCGGATTACTGAAAACAATTCGCGATAGAGAATAACTTTGCGTGAGTGAGAGGCGATTGAATCTGTTTCGAAGAATTACTTCAACCCCTTTTGCATCACCGCTGTTCTGAAAAAACCAGGGAGTTCCCGAAAAGGTGTTTTCAAGCGATTGTGTGTTCAGCTCATGAATCCTGAGATTTTCATACGTCTTCAGGTACGCTTCCGCTTTCAAATAGAAAGAGGGATCGGGTATAAATTCAATTCCCGCGGAATATTGCTCGGAAGAGGCGGGGGGCTGATCACCGGTGGAAAGAATCCATACATCGGCCGTGGTTGCGTTTTCAAGAGATACCCTGTGCAAAAACTGGTGATTCATGGAGTAGCCTCCCAGAAAGGCCAAAGATGAAACAGGCGAAATGCGAGCCTGAAACCGGGGAGCAATCAGAAATTGTTCACTCGCACTGTAATAGTAGCCGCGTACTCCTGCATTGAATTGAAGAAATGCTAATGGATTCCACTCGGTTTGAAGATAGAGATCGGCCAGGTGTGCATTGGTTAGCGAAAAAAAAGAGGGACGATCGAATGAGGATTCTCCGTACTCACCGCGATAATACCTCCAGGTTCCTCCGAGAGTTGCAGAGAGTAATCGGCTTTTGAATTCCACATCCTGGTTAACTTTCAATTCATTTATGGAGCTGCGGTTTCTGAACGGATACGTGAAAATGGTTACCGATTGGTTTCCTGACTCGAATGAAATCCTGCTGTAAACAAAATCATCTTTTTCAAAATCTGTTTCGTAGGAGCTGAAACCAACAGTTGTAGAGCTGTAAACGGAGTTTAAAATCTCCTGTTCATATTTCACACTTAACAGTGCATTTCCCCAAAGGTTGGATGTTTTAACTTCCTCAAACACAAACTGGCCATCGGTGCCGGCCGAACGGGTTCTTCGCCCGGCTATTTGTGAAGTGCGGTCGCCGCCAAAATAACCGCTTAAAATAAATCTTCCGGCGCCTGAGGTTTCATGGTATAGTTTTCCGTGAAGGTCCACAAATTGTGCGCTGGCTTCACCCGGCTGAAGAACAAGGTCGGTAAAGTCGGGCTCACCGGATGCTACCCGTTTGGGCCGGTCGATATCGAGACCCCATTGTATCAGTTTGGGATTGTTGAACCAGGTGAGCTGGTCCATGTAGGAAGTTCGGCCGGAAAGAAGCCAGCTGCTCCGGTTTCCAAGTGGCCCTTCCAGTGTGCCGTTTACGGTTGTATTGCTGACCCCCAAACTGCCTCGGAATTCATTAAGCGAACCGGTCCGTGTAATCAGGTTGAGCGTTCCGCCTGTGGGAGTTTCGATGTTGGCCGGTATCACCCCGAAGTAATACCCGGATGATTGAATGGCATCCGAATTGAAACTGTCGAGCAGCCCGAACAGGTGGCTTTGATTGAAGATGCTCATACCGTCGAGAATTACCAGAAACCCGTCGGGGGTGCTGCCCCGTACGTTCAGGCCGTTATTCAAAGCCGTGCCCTTCGAGACGGAAGGGTGCGACTGCAAAGCACGTATGGTGTTGGATTCTCCAAGAGGACTAAACCTGCCGGCATCAATCATACCGGTAAGCAGCGTGTCGGAGGGGCTTGAGCCGGAAAACCCCGATACAATAACTTCGCTGCTGCGAATGGTTTCCGGTTCGAGGCGGATTGTGATGTCGGCAATTTGATTTGCTTGTGAAAGATCAATTTGAACTTCCCTTTTTTTGTAGCCAATAAAGCTGGCTGATATATTCAGAATTGAACCGGCAACTCTGTTTTGAAGAGAAAACCGGCCTGAGGCATTTGAGGCAACACCTTTCAGTTTACCCTCCTCCGTCCATGTAAGTGTAGCAAAGGGCAGACGTTCTCCCGTAGTGGCATCCACTACCTGTCCGGATACTAAAACCGTTTGTGATTGTCGCGGCTGCAGCTGGGAGCGAACCAGCAAAACCTGTTTGCGCGCAGTATCAGTTCGCAATTCAATATCAAAATCCCGAAGAATCTGCTGAAGGTCATTGAAAATTTCTTCTTCGCTTGATTGCAGGGTAATCCGGATATCGGCTACTTGCGCTTCCCTATAGAGAAAAAAATACCCTGTCTCAGATTCAATTTGCCGGATCACTTCTTTCAAGGATGCATCCTGGAAAGAGAAGCCGGCAAGAACCTGAACCGGATTCAGTAAAACAAGAAAAGCACTCAGAATGAATGCTTTTTTTACAAGCCGGTGCATAAATAAAATCTGAACTTTCAATTAGCGAGCCAGTCTGAATTGATATGATTGATCATTGGTTTGGATAAACTCACCTCCAAGCACAACGCCAAGGTCTTCAAGCGATTGATCGGGGTTGTCGAGAGCAACCGACCCGCCAAGTGTAATTTGTTGAATTTCATCCGGTGCCTGTATTGTGATGTTGTAGTGAAACTCCAGTTCAGTCAAAATCTCTGAAACCTGCCTGTTGCGGAAAGTGAGGCGGCTTTGAGTCCATCCGGTGATTTCTTCCGGCTCAAACAGGAACGGATCCCCAAGGACATTGTCACGGCTTATAACGGAAGCCTCACCTGAACTCAGGGTAACAGATCGTGCCCTGTCAGCAGTTTCAAAAATTACAGATCCATCAAGCAGGTGAACTGTTGATCGTTCATTTCTGTCGGAAAGGTTAAACCGCGTGCCTGTAACTACAACACGACCGGGGCCCGCTTCAACCGCAAAGGTTCTCTCAGACTGTGATTCCACCTCAAACAGGGCCTCGCCGTTCAAAGAGTAACTCTGAAGTTGATCCGATGAAGAAAGCTGATACAGTCTTGAATTGGGCCGGAGGGTAACGGTGCTTCCATCAGCCAGTTCTACAACAGAAATGGATGCAACGGCCTCGGCAAGAAGACGCGGCTCCGGTTCCAGTGTTTGACGGAGCAAAAACAGGGAGGTAAATGCAATCAGAATCACCGCTGCGGCTGCCCAATACCATTTTTTGGTTGATGTAATTGACAGGATGTTTGGTTCGCTGCGGGATTCAATCTCCAAAATGGCTCTTTCCACACAGTTCCATGATGATTCAGTGTTTTCCGTCTGAAATTCCCTTTCAGTTTGGTTCGCTGAATTTCTTGCCCTAACCAATAATTTGTGCAATGGATCATTGATTTGTTCAGCTTCCCGTGCACCGGTCAATACTTTTCCATACTGCCTGGCAAGAACAAGATCCGGATCATTTGACGATAAGTTCAGCTCATTGCTCATAGAAACGTTTAATCTTCGAATTCAACTTCAACGGCAATCCAAAAACCGGTCAGAGGGTCAAAATAGAATTTACCTTCGGCTCCCACTTCTTCACCTTCATCAAGTGCTTCTGCAACCTCTTCAAGGGAAAGAAAATCGCCATCGTCATCAATTACGGTGTTTTCTGTAATGAGAATAACCTTACCGCTTTCGATGGTAAATGTGTTTTCTGCCAAATTCACAGAAATCACTTTTTCATCAAATTCATCGAAATCAAATTCAAATTCTACATCTTTTACGATCCTCTTTCCGGTTTCAATTTCGATGTAAAAATCTCCTTCCGCTTCAACAGGCATGCCTGCCTCAACAGCTTCTGCAACATCCTGCAGAGAAGCTAAATTGTCTTCGAATTCAACCTCACTTTTGTCTGTGATATAAAACTGATCGCCGTTTATCAGAGTAAAGGAGTTTTCCGCAAGGTTAACGGAAGCAACAAGATCCTCAAATTCGTTTGATTCCAGCTCAAATTCTACTTCGGTGGCAATCCAGAGATTTACATTTTGATCCGGATGGAAATAGTCTCCTTCTGCAATCACCCTGACACCATTGTTTACTGCTGCAGCAACTTCCTCAAGTGTATTAAAGTCTTCTTCCTTGATTTCGGTCTGATCATTTATTTGAATTCGCTGTCCGTTAGATATGGTAAAAATCCGTTCCGACAGATCTACGCGAGTCACCCTTCCTTCAAACTCTTCGTCATCAAATACCTCGCCATTTGCAAGCCGCAATCGAAACGTATCGAACTGTTCCCGGAATCTCAGAAGGGCCGTTCCATCTCCATTCAGTTCTACGGTGCCATTTACGATTTTGGTACCGGGCCCATTATTTCCGTTAGATGCCTGTCGGATGGTTTTTTCATAGCTGAAGGCACCGTTCACTCCGCTGCGAAAATTCCGGTTTCTGAGCACAACCGGTTTATTGATGCGAATATCCAGGTAATTCACGTCAAGCAAATACTCACGCTCGAGTTGTGTGCCGTCGTTTCGCAACTGTGTGAATAGCCCTTCACCGGAGTGAAATCCGTCGATAGATAAAAACTCTCCGGTTTCTGAAATTCCTTCAATAAACAATCTGTCGTTGCGTGTATAGATCGATTGTTTGGAGGCCGACTGTATTTCGCCGATGCGTTCAGCCCGGAAATCAACGGCTTCAATCAGATCTCTTCGATTGTTCGGCAACTCAATGGTGTTACCGTCATCATCAAGAAACAGATAGATCAGCTTGTAGTCGGTTTGTGAACTGAGTATATCTGTATTCGTATGTTTTGTGAACGTGGCCGTATGTTCTCCAGTCTCCGCGTCAAAACTATAGGCATAGTTTTCGAGATTTCTGAAACTGCCGGTTGCCAGTGCGGAAGGGCCGTCAACAAGGCCTGAGGAGGTGGGTATGGCAAATGCCTCCGAAAAGCTGGAGAGCAGGCCTTCCTGTTTTTCAGAAACGGACTCACCTATGATCTGGCCGGCTATGATAGATTCCTCAATAGTGAGTGTAGAGGTATTTTGTTCAAATCCGTCCACAGAACAGCTCATCAGAAGAAATGAAGCTCCGGTCAAAAACGCAGCTAAATGTGTTATTTTGTTCATAGATATTCAGCTATAAAGCGATCTGTTTAATGTAATACAGACAGTCACAGGTCTTACCCCTAATCGAAATTACTTATTGAAAACGGTTTAGTAAATCTTCACCGTATATGTTGATTAAAGCCGATCTGATATCTTTAAATGCCAGTGCCATATGATTTTCAACGGTTTTTACACTCACATCCATAGACTCCGCCGTTTCCTTGTAGGTAAACTGCTTCATAAAGCAGAGTTCGAACACAGTGGCTCTTTTCTCAGGCATGGCCGCAATAATTCGTTTAATCTGATGAACCAGTTCAGAATAATCGGAATCCGTTTCGGGATTTTTGACACTTATCTCATCTTCAGGAGGGGCAACGTCTTTGAATTTAGATTGATATTCAACATGATTCAGCATCCGGGTGTAAGCAATGCGAAAGAGATAGGCCCGGAGAGATTTGTTTTCATTGATGCCAGAACGTTTTTCCCAAATCATTACGAAGGCTTTTTGGACAAGGTCTTCTGCCTCATCATGACTCATGCCTCGGCTTCTCATGAAACGATAAAGTGCAGGATAGTGCAAGTCAAAAAACTCTTTGAAAGCTTTCTGATTTCCATTTCTGATTTTGATCGAAAGCTGATTATCATCTAAGTATGGGCTTTTAGAAAGTGCAAGAAGCAGGAGTAATAATTCCAAATCCGGGTGTCTGAATTACATTTTTTTATAAAACAGTTGTACCATATGCTTACAAAATAGTAAATATCATTGGAATTGTGATACTCCAGGGTATACTGTATTTGCAGGAATAACTTTCATATCAATAAGGCGATCCGGATCAAGATTGCGGGCATTCACAACATCCCGGATGATGATTTTTTCTACTTGTTCGGGATATAGTTCTCTGACGGCAGAATATATCTCGGGATCCATTTCACCGGAATCACCAACGAGAATAAATCTTCGCTCAGGAAATGTTTCGAATAAACCCCTTATCTGTCCAAACTTTTGGTCGTATGTCATATTTTCGTTTGTGATGAGTTCACGAAGATCACGCCAGGAGTTTGGGTTGAAGAAGTTCTTCCGAAGGTTTTTCATATGCAAAGAGCCTTTGGGATATCCCGCTTCCTCAGAAAATAGAAATGAGGTTAACGGTTTATATAATTGCCATGGTGCTCCTGTTACATAGTGGAAGACTGCATCTTCCCACTCAGCATAACGTTCTGCCATACCCGGAGCAGCTTCAAATTCCTTGAAAAAGGTATTTTGAATAACAACTCTCGAACCGGCCGGTAACTCGGTAATTTTAACGGTGTCATCAATATCGGATATCACCGAAACACCTGAAGGTTCAATTAAGCGAATGGCACCAGAACCTGAATGATGCTTTGAAACGGCTTCAATCTTTAGCCATCCATTTAAACTATCCTGTTCTTGTAACAGAGAATCAGCTCTTTCTTTCGAAAGTGTTATGAATCACTTCTTGAGGCCATTCATGTCGGTTCTTAATCTGTTGCCTGAATCATCGGTGAGGCGGTAGGTTTTGTTATGGGGGTCGTTCTTGAATTTAAATTCGACTCTTTCCCTCCATTCACTGTCGGCTACAATATCATCGATTCGGGATCTGAAAATTTTTTCCTCTTCATCATTTAAACCATATCGCTTTGATGCGAGCCATACTGAAAATCTCTCGGCGTTTACTCTGCGATGGTGTACATGGATTCTGATCGGTATTACCCATTGGTCACCATGTGAGTAGCCATACGTTGTATAAAAAATGACCTCGTTTTCATTTTCATTCTTAATGAGTGTCTCTACTGCAGAGCAGCCAGGTACTAGAAAAACAGCCAGCAGTACGAATAATCTGAATAACCTCATTAAACCGAAAAGAAGTTTATATTAAAGAATGCCTTATCTTGTTTAATACAGTTAAACTTGCCTAAAACCCCTAATTACGGGGCAAATAAATTGGTTTGATAAAAAATTTGATATGAGTTAAAAATGACTGCCAATATTTCTTCCAGCTTACCCTGTACTGAATCGGAGCTATGGGAAAAAATAAACCACCCAGCATCTCTTCAATACGTCACATCGCCGGTTCTGAAATTTGTTCCTGAAAACGCAGATCTGTTCAAGAAGAAGTGGGCGATGAATACTCCATACAAACTCAGATTATATCTGTTTGGCTTCATACCGATGGGCATGCATAACATTACCTTAAAAGTGATTGACAGGGATAAAAATCTTATCAGAAGTCAGGAAAACGGATCACTGGCTAAAGTTTGGAATCATTCTATTCATTTTCAAGAAAACGAAGATGGCCGGGTTCATTACACTGATAGCATAGAAATAAAAGCAGGTATACTAACCCCGGTCATTTGGTTGTTTGCTCACTACTTTTACAGACACAGGCAAAAAAGATGGAGACAGTTACTTTCCCGGTCCTGATTTATTCTTGAAGAAAGAGTGTTACGATTCTTAGTTTCAGCAAATCAGTGTATATTTGAGCGCAAATTTTCATCTAATAAATTTATGCTTTGAGCGATCAAAAAGTCATTTTTTCCATGGTTGGGGTAAGCAAGGTTTACAAGCCCAACAAAACCGTTTTAAAAGATATCTACCTCTCATTTTTCTACGGCGCCAAAATCGGCGTGCTCGGCCTGAACGGAGCTGGCAAAAGTACCCTGCTCAGGATTATTGCCGGTGAGGACGATAATTATATCGGCGATATTTCGCGCCAGAAGGGGATTACGTTCGGATATCTTTCGCAGGAACCGGAATTGGAAGCCGGCAAAACCGTGAAGCAGATCGTGGAAGAAGGCGTTCAGGAGACGATGGATCTGATCAAAGAATATGAAGCCGTAAATGAAGGCTTCAGTGATCCCGATGCCGATTTTGACGCACTCATAGAAAAACAGACCAAACTGCAGGAGAAGATCGACCGGATCGGAGCCTGGGATATCGACTCGAAACTGGAGCAGGCAATGGACGCCCTGCGCTGTCCGCCCGGCGATATGAAGGTTGATGTGCTCTCGGGCGGCGAGCGCCGGCGGGTGGCACTCTGCAGGCTGCTTCTCAAAAAGCCGGATGTACTGCTGCTCGACGAGCCTACCAATCACCTCGATGCCGAATCGGTGGGCTGGCTTGAACAGCACCTGGCGCGCTATGAGGGAACCGTTATTGCCGTAACGCACGACCGCTACTTTCTCGACAATGTGGCCGGCTGGATTCTGGAGCTCGACAGGGGTGAGGGAATTCCCTTTAAAGGAAACTACACTTCGTGGCTTGAACAGAAACATCAGCGTCTTGCCGTGGAGGAGAAGCAGGAGTCGAAACGCCAGAAAACCCTGCAGCAGGAACTGGAGTGGATACGGCAGAATCCGAAAGGCCGACGCGCCAAGAGCAAGGCCAGGATCAATGCATATGAGCAGCTGCTTTCTGATGAGCATCAGAAACGGCGTGATGAGATGGAGATTTTTATCCCGGCCGGACCGCGTCTGGGCGATAAGGTGATTGTGGCCGATAACGTGAGCAAAGGATACGATGACAGGCTCCTGGTTGAGGAGATGAACTTCAGCCTGCCGCCCGGCGGTATTGTTGGGGTTATCGGTCCGAACGGAGCGGGTAAAACCACGCTCTTCAGGATGATTACCGGTGAGGAAGAGCCCGATTCCGGGAACATCATCCTGGGTGATACGGTGAAGCTGGGTTACGTGGACCAAAAGCGGCCACTTGATCCCTCAAAGTCGATCTGGGAAGAGATCTCAGGCGGGCAGGATCTGATCAAGCTTGGCAATCGAGAGGTGAATTCAAGAGCGTATGTAGCCCGTTTCAACTTCAGCGGAAGTGATCAGCAGAAAAAGGTAAACGAGATTTCGGGCGGTGAGCGGAACCGCGTTCACCTGGCCAAGATGCTGAAAGAGGGCGCCAATGTGCTGCTGCTCGATGAGCCCACCAACGACCTGGATGTGAACACCCTGCGTGCACTCGAAGAGGCTATGCTCGAATTTGCCGGGTGTGTAGTGGTGATTTCACACGACCGCTGGTTCCTCGACCGCGTTGCCACCCACATCCTTGCTTTTTAGGGCGACAGCCAGGTGTACTGGTTCGAGGGCAACTACCAGGAGTACGAAGAGAACAAACGCCAGCGCCTGGGCATTTCAGAAGATCAGCCTACAAGGATCAAATACAAAAAGCTGATGCGCTGAGAAATTTACCTGAGTACGATACATCAATGGATGCTGTATCCTGGTACGTCCTATCGTGTAGACACAGTTTTGTTCAGAACAAATCTTTCAAGTCTATACATCCGGTATAGTGTTGTATCGAATCATTTTTTAAAAAAACATTTCTGAAAGAAATAAGAGCTGTCGCCCCGAACCGTCGGGGCCCGAAGTATACACTTTCTTACCCGGGGCATTCGCCCCAGGTATCTAGATATCACCCTAAGGGCCCCGACGGATCGGGGCGATAGTCCCGGATATGTTCGAGCAGAAGTATTTAAAGAATGACACTAAACCCAGCCTTTCCGAATGTTTACAGCTTTAAATTGCATTCTCTTTAAATTGTAAACCCAATAGCTTCAATAAGCGAACACACTTGAACAAATTCTTACATTAACGCGTTAAGCGGTTGAATTATTAAGTAACATTGAAGCGTCTGTAGCGAAGCGAAAGTCCTTCAATCGTTACGAGTTCGTTGGCAAATAGACGCTTAAAGGACCTACGGACGCTTTAAGGTCTTTTAACCACTAAACGCGTT
>PWWL01000058.1 GCA_003561515.1 Balneolaceae bacterium | reverse complement strand
GTTGAAGTAGCCATTTTTGCCAGCCCGGAGTATATCGAAAGGCTGCAGGCTGCGAATTGATTATTCAGTCATCCCGGTGGCGCATAGTGTCGCCGGATGGCTTCTTATTTCTTATTAATTTTCACCTTACCCGTCGATTGACGAACTATGATGCTCGGTTCCATCGTAATCTGAACCGGTTCCCTGCCGGGATCGGCAACCCTTTGAAACATCAGCTCTGCCGACCTTCTGCCCATCTCGTATCCCGGCTGCTTAATAACCGTTAACGGAGGTGTAATCGCCTTTGCCCAGGGCATGTCATCGAATCCGACCACCGAAATGTCCCTCGGGATTTTCAACCCGGCTTCATTAATCGCTTCCAAAGCACCGAGAGTCATTAAATTATTGGTTGCAAAGATAGCTGTAGGCGGAGACTCCAGAGCAAGCAGTTCTTTAGTAAGCTCCCTTGCATTTTCTGAGCTTCTCGGGTCGCCTTCCCGGATCAGATCCGGATCAACATTGATACCGCTGGCTTTCAGTGCTTCTTCGTATCCTTTTTGCCTCTCCTCAAACGATGAAAACTGGGATGAACTTGAAAGAATGGCAATGCGTTTGTGGCCAAGTTCAATTAAGTGATCTACTGCAATGAAGCCGCCTTTCTGGTTATTGATTACCACGGTGTCTACAGCTTCTCGCACAAGTTTTCTGTCTACACATACTATTGGCACACCGGCCTCCACAAGACCTTCAACCACTTTACTGTATTGGTGAATGGGGGGTAAAATCACTCCGTCAACCGACTCTGACTGAAGTACATCAAGATAGAACCGTTCCTTATTCGGATTTTCATCCGAGTTACATAGAATTACCGCGTAATCCTTCCCGTAGGCCACGTCTTCGACTCCGCGTACAATATTTGAGTAGAACTGGTTCTGAATATCCGGGATAATTAAGCCAAGCAATTTGGAACGACCTTTCGTGGCCCTTAACCGCTGCGCAACGCGGCTCGGCTGGTATCCGAGTTTTCGCATCGCTTTCTGAACTCTCTCCCTTGTTTCAGGATTCACCTTACTGGCGTCGTTCATTACTCTGGAAACTGTTGTTATTGATACATCTGCGTACCTGGCAACTTCTTTTAATGTTGACATAGTGTTACGGTCTTGATAACATGGAAACGTTTTCGGAGCAATTTATAACATCCCACAAAAACGTCATTCATTACTGTACAGTTCATCTCGCACCTCTGAATAAAAGTCCATAAAGGCATGTTATTTTAAAAGAATATAGTAAAAAAACCAATCGAGCTGAACTTGACTTTATGAAAACGTTTTCATTAATTGTTTTTGTAAGGAGAAACTGTATCAAAAAACATCAATATGGCCAATCAAACAATACTGCCAAACTATTACAACGGGAAGTGGATGATTGCTGATTCGGGTGAAAAACTTGAAGTCAGAAATCCTGCCAACGGAGAACTAATCTCTTATGTGCCCTTGTCATCCCGCAACACTGTAGACGAAGTTGCAAATTGTGCAAGAAAAGCCTTTTCAGAATGGCGAAGAACCCCGGTAACCAAGAGGATTCAATACCTCTTTAAACTGAAAGATCTTCTTGAGGAAAACCTGGAGAAAATTGCACAAACCATTACCGATGAATGCGGCAAAACCATTCATGAGTCAAGAGGTGAACTCCGCAGAGCCATCGAAAATGTTGAGGTAGCCTGTGGAGCACCACTTAATATGCAGGGGTACAACAATGAAGATATTGCCACCGGCATCGATGAAATTATGATCCGCCAGCCCATTGGCGTTGCTGCGGTTATTGCTCCATTCAATTTTCCGGCAATGATTCCCTTCTGGTTTATGCCATATGCAATTGCAACAGGTAACACCTGCATCATCAAGCCGTCAGAGAGAGTTCCCAATACAATGAATATCATTTTTGAGTTGATTGACCAGCTCGACCTGCCCGATGGTGTCATCAACATGGTTCATGGCGATCACAGGGTTGCAGATGCAATTCTTGAGCATCCTGAAATTAATTCGATCAGTTTTGTGGGCTCAACCCCTGTCGCAAAAATTGTATATGAAAAAGCCGCAAAACATGGTAAACGGGTTCAGGCCTCCGGCGGAGCTAAAAACCCGATTATTTTGCTGCCCGATGCCGACCCCGAAATGAGCACACGAATTGTTGCCGACAGTGCCTTTGGCTGTGCCGGACAACGCTGCCTGGCTGCTTCACTGGCAATCACGGTTGGCGAAGCTCGAAAAACATTCAGGGAAGCCCTGGGAGAGAAAGCATCCTCCATAAATGTAGGTTATGGGCTTGATGAAAGCGTTGAAATGGGTCCGGTAATTACGCAACAAAGCAGAAGCAGAATTGAATCGCTCATTGATGAGGGAACATCCAATGGGGCTAAAATTCTGGTTGATGGACGTAACCCCGAAGGCCCTGCCTTTAGGGGTGGAAATTTTGTGAAGCCAACCATTCTTGAAGATATGCAACCCAATAACCCATTGGTGAGAACCGAGATTTTCGGCCCTGTACTCAGCATGATGCACGCAGAGACGGTAGATGACGCCATCAAGCTGATAAACAGTGGAGATTATGGAAACATGGCCTGCCTTTTCACATCAAGCGGTGCTTCGGCAAGAAAATTCAAGTATGAAGCCGAAGCGGGCAACATTGGAATCAACATTGGTGTTGCAGCCCCAATGGCATTTTTCCCATTCAGTGGCTGGAAAGACAGTTTTTTCGGTGACCTCCACGGCCAGGGGAAAAATGCTTTTGAGTTCTTTACCCGCCAAAAAGTGGTTGTTGAAAGATGGCCGGATACCTGGACCAGAACTTTTTAATCAGACTATTTAATACTAATGAAGATTGCAAATGCACCCTGTTCATGGGGCGTTCTCGAATTTGGCCTGGAAGGTGAAACAGATAATTATGCCAAAGTTCTGGACGAAATGAAAATGACCGGTTATAAAGGAACTGAACTGGGTGATTGGGGCTTTATGCCTACTGATCCCTCAAAGCTAAAAGAAGAACTTGATAAACGGTCTTTAAAGCTTGTTGGTGCATTTGTACCGGTGAATTTTGTGAATGGTGAAGATCACGAAATGGGAATTGAAAGGGCCCTGAAAATTGCCCGGCTTATGAACAGTGTTGATCCCGGAAATCCCAAAATTGTTCTGTCGGATGAAAATGTCAAAAATGAACTTCGCACCAAAAATGCCGGCCGCATTCAACCACAACACGGCTTACTCCCATCACAATGGAAAACATTTGCTGCGGGTGTTGAAAAAATAGCTAAAACCGTGTTTAACGAAACCGGTTTAAAATCTGTATTTCATCACCATTGCGCCGGTTTTGTAGAAACACCTGAAGAGATTGAAATGCTTCTTCACCTTACTCACCCCGACTATGTAAACCTTTGTTTTGACACTGGGCACTATGCGTTCGGTGGCGGGGATCCGGAAGCAGGTTTAAAAACTTTTGCAGAAAGAATTGACCATGTACACTTTAAGGATTGGGATCAATCAGTCTTTAAAGATGTAAAGAGAAACAACTGGGATTACATTAAAGCTGTATGTAATGGAATTTTTTGCGAACTCGGAAAAGGCTCCATTGATTTCAAATCCTTTTTGGATCAATTGAGGAGTCACGACTACTGCGACTGGATTGTAGTTGAACAAGATATTTTACCAGGAATGGGAAGCCCGAAAGAGAGTGCAAAACGTAACAGGGAATTCCTTCAATCCATCGGAATTTAGCCTCTCTGAACACTGACTGATTCTCTGGCTATTCTCCCACATCTTTCTTTTAAAAAGAAGTGAGGCGCCTTTTTACGGACGCCCCACTTACCGGTACATTCCCTAAGCTACGAAAGGGAATATTCAGTCTGTATCTTGCCTTCTTACAGTTAGATATATCTTCTACGGGCTATAATCATGCATGTAAGTTTCCGCGAATGAATCATATCAGACCGGTGTGAGAATTTATCCATCCCGTTATCCGGCTTAACCTCCGCCATACGGCTCACCCCACAGCAGAATATAGATTCCGATGGTAACCACGATCAGTATCACCGATACTATTTTGGAATACTTCCACTCCTTCAGGTCTACCACTTCCACATCGGTGATCTTGAACTCTTTTTCCACGGGGTAGTAATACGATACCAGGTACATGATAGCAATCATCCCCACAAACATGATTCCCCATACATGAACAAAATGAATTCCCATATCCACAAACAGCTCACTCATCAGGTAGAATGCCATACCGGCAACCAGGGCTACTTTCACTCCTGCAGCTGATACATGCTTAAAGAAGAAGCCGGCAATGATGATGGTACCAAGAGGCACAAAGAAAAGGCCATTTAACGTCTGCAGAAGCTGGTAAATGCCCTCAGGCGCATACGCCATAAACGGGGCAACAAGAATAGCAAAAACGGCTACGATGGATGACACGATTACACCAACCCTCACCATCTGTTTTTCGCTCGCGTCTTTATTGATAAACAGCTTGTAGATATCAATTGTATAAATGGTTGCAGCACTGTTAATCACACTGTTAAATGTACTGAGCACAGCACCCATAAATACAGCAGCAAATATTCCGATCAGGAAAACCGGGAGCACCTCATTCACCATCATCGGGTAGATAAAATCCTGGTTGTCATACAGGGCATCCCCGAAATAGTAAAACCCGATTACACCCGGCACTGCAATAATGACCGGAACAAGCAGCTTGAAAACACCCGTAAGCAGCAGCCCTTTTTGAGCTGCTTCAAGGTCTTTTGCCCCGAGTGCCCTTTGAATAATGGACTGGTGCATGGCCCAGAAATAGATTTGATTTATCACCAGGCCTGTAAAAATTGCGCTGAATGGCAGAACCGAGTCCGGTGTACCAACAATGCTGAACTTTTCCGGTGCATGCTCATAAACACGATCAACACCACTCAACAGGTTGCCATTACCGATCTCCCACAATGCAATTATGGGAATCAGCAATCCCGCAATAATCAGTCCAACACCATTCACGGTATCGGCAACAGCTACAGCTTTTAAGCCGCCCAGGATGGAATAAAGAGCTCCTATCACCCCTATCATCAAAACCAGAATCCAGACTCCCTGCTGTTGGGTAACGCCAAAGAATTCCGAAAGATTGAACATCCCTTCAAAATTTATGGCACCGGTATAAAGAACAATCGGCAGCAGTGTGAATACAAAAGAGAACACAAGCAAGCCGGCAGCAATGCTCCTCGTGGTACGGTCGAAGCGGAGTTCAAGAAACTTGGGAATGGTTGAAAGTCCCATCTTCAGGTATCTCGGAACCAGGTAAAGGGCTCCGAAAATCAGGCCTATTGTGGCTGTAGTTTCCCAGCTGATAATGACCATTCCGTTCTTGTATGCTGAGCCATTCATCCCGATCAAATGTTCGGAAGAGATGTTTGTCAGCATCATGGAACCCGCTATTACACCCGCCCCAAGAGATCGGCCTCCAAGAAAATATCCGTCGGATGTATTCAGGTTTTGATCCCTCAGCTTATACCAGCTGTAAACGGCAACAAACAAAGTAAAGCCTATAAATGATGTTATGATCCACATAGTTCTATTTCATTATCGACATCACGGTTTTATAAATACATCCCGGTATCGGTTTATGTTTTTAGCTCCTTATTCAATGACAGAGATTGATAAACCGCATCAAAGACTGCCTTTTCTTATTGTTTTTTTTACTGAATGCCCTCGTGATTAAATGAGGAAATCGTCAGGTTTTAACACTTATCTTCACAACAACAATCAAATAACTATTGAGCAGGCACCAGAAGCCTCGGATATTCGTCAATCACCTTTCCTTTACTGGTTATCATTTTCATGTGTCGCTGTGTACCGTGCAGTGTAAGAAGGATAAAGTGCCGCTCGGCCGCAGCTTCTGCGATATACCAGGCATCGTAATCCTGTCGCGATCCGATTTCCCGGGTTTCGGTTCCCCACGCTCCATCCCCTACATACACAATACCGTTTGGGTTGATTTCTCCATTTAATATCGGATGGGTTCTTTTGTAGGCGTGATCATGCTTTTCAAATACCAGTTCGAGGCCATACTTCTCAAACAGCGGAACCCAGTTCTCGCGAACTCTTACCATTGTGTCATCATTGTAACTGCGAACCGACGGATAAGCCGGCACATGATATACAGGGAACACGTGCTGTACGCCCTGCCTTTCTGAAAGAACCCGGTCGAGCCATTCGGTTTGCTCACCGTCAATTGGGTTGGCATGATCGGTGTCAATAAGCAGTACGCTCATATAGTCTGCAAAGTCAATGACTCCATAACCCGGTAAGCCCGGGGAAGCAAAGAGGCTGAAATAGTAGGGTGCCACAAGTTTTCTCCACTCGTCAGTTCCGTCGTAAGGAGGATCATCAGGGCGGCGCTCATCCCTCCAGTAGTACCCTCCGCGAACCTCGTGATTACCTATTGAAGCCAGTATGGGCACAACCCGGTAATCTTCGGAGATCAGCGTGTTTTTGTATGCCTCCAGAAAACCGTACCACTGATTGTGGTGGCGGGGCCTTTGCGGGTTCCGGTGACGCTGATCGTCGGGATGCAGGCCGTCGGCATAGGCGAGGTCTCCTCCGATCAGGATAAAATCGGGGTCATGTTTCATCGCCTGCCGGTTGGTTTTTTCCATCCAATCCTGGCGATGCATCATGTCACCTCCCACGGCAATACGGACAGGATTCCTCAGGTCGGCCGGCATCGTGCGAAAGTTGTAAATTTTAGAGCTGGGCCCGAAGCGAAATTCATAATAGGTGCCCGGATTCAAACCGGTTAATTCAACCCGCTTGATGGTTCTCTCCGACCATGGAAAAGGAATGGGCTCGGCCGTAACCGGGCTGCTCCAGTCATCTTCTCCCATTTCGCGAAACTCAAGTACATCCCTGTCTTCATCAACCACATACCAATCGATCGTCATTGTGGTGGTTGGGTCCTGCTGCCAGGTAAGCATCAGCCCAACCGGGTCAAAAAATGATGGATCATCCGCATGTTCCTGCGCATGCAAAGATGTGGAACAACCTGTACCGGCTGCAATTATGAGTATTAAGAGATATGCAGAAAACCTTCCGAATGTCAGTTTTATAAAGTTCATTCCGTTGCTTGTTTATCCTTTTAACTGTTTAAAAGTGGTTTCTTTGATCTTTGCGGGCTTTCTCATACTCTTTCCTGGCCTGATTGACAGAGTCAAGTGATGACACCTCTGCAACCGGCACATCCCACCATGAGCTGTATCCGGGTACCCGCTGGGTTTTATCCACATTCACTACAACCACCTGGGTTTCTTCCGCTTTAAAAGCTTTTTGAAGGGCTACATTGAGTTCATCATAACTGCTTGCCTGCTGTACGCCCACTCCATAGCTTTTTGCATTCATCACAAAGTCCATAGGAAGTGTATCACCCTCAAGCTGCCCCGATTTCTTCTCGCGAAAGCGATAATTGGTACCGAAACCTTTGGAGCCTACCGATTCGGATAGTGCACCAATACTTCCAAAACCATGATTATTGAGAAGCACTACCGTTATCTTGATCCCTTCCTGAACCGCTGTAATCAGTTCTGAAGAGAGCATCAGGTAAGAGCCGTCGCCTACCATCACCACAACTTCCTTGTCGGGCTTGGCCAGCTTCACACCTATGCCTCCGGCAATTTCATAGCCCATACAGGAGTAGCCGTACTCGAGATGGTACCCGCCGGGCTCGAACGTTTTCCAGAGTTTGTGGAGATCGGCAGGAAGGCTTCCGGCAGCACATATCACCACAGATTCCTTGCCGGCAGCTTCGTTTACCGCCCGCAATACATTGGGTTGCTGGAGTTTTTCCTTCGACGGCAGCGAAGTAACCCTCTCCATCTCTTTCATCCATTCATTTCTTCTTCTTTCAACCGTTTTGCCGTACTCATCAGATATGTGATCTCCTGCAAGCGAAACGTTCAATTCCTGAAGCGTTACCTTTGCATCGGCCTGCAGCGGAAGCGCTGAAAGTTTATGAGCGTCCATGGAGCAGACATTGATATGTACAAATTTCACATCCGGATTCTGGAACTGGCTTTTTGACGATGTTGTAAAATCGCTCAAACGAGTGCCAAACAGGATCACAAGATCGGCCTCACAGGCTGTTTCGTTGGCTGCAGAACTGCCGGTTGCACCTACCGAACCCATGTTTTGCGGATGATTGAATGGAAGCGAACCTTTCCCGGCCTGGGTTTCGCCAAATGGGATTCCTGTCTTTTGTGCAAAATGTTTAAGCTCTTCGGTGGCCTCACTGTACTGCACCCCTCCGCCTGCAATGGCAAAAGGTCTCTTTGCCTCTTTTATCAGACGAACTGCATCCGCAAAAAGCGCCTCATCGGCCCTCTGCCTGGGTATTGTCCAGACCCGTTTCCGGAACAGGGATGTATCAAAGTCATGAGATTCGGTTTGAACATCCTGAGGCATACAGAGCGTCACTGCACCGGTCTCATCGGGAGAGGTTAACACTCTCATCGCTTCAAGCATGGCCCAGGGAAGCTGGTCGGGGCGGTTGATGCGGTCCCAATATCTGGAAACCGGCCGGAATGCATCGTTCACTGAAACATCCTGACTCAGCGGATATTCGAGCTGCTGCAGTACAGGGCCTACGTTGCGCCGGGCAAAAATATCGCTCGGCAGAAGCAGAAGAGGTATCCGGTTGATGGTTGCCGTGGCTGCACCCGTGATCATATTGGTGGATCCGGGGCCAACCGATGCCGTACAGGCAAATGCCTCCATTCGGTTTTTCGATTTGGAGTAGGCAACTGCGGAATGTGTCATTGCCTGTTCGTTTCTGGCCAGATAGTAGGGCAGCTCGGGATATTCCTGAAGTGCCTGCCCGATACCCGCTACATTGCCGTGGCCAAAGATTCCCCACACTCCTTTTATAAACTGCACCTCCTTACCATCGCGGCGTACATACTGGTTTTTCAGAAATCGAACCAGTGCCTGTGCTGTTGTCAGTTTTTCTGTCTTCATGGTTGACTCCTCTTTATAAATTCAATTCCTCTTTCAGCTTTTCGAGTGTTCCCTGAGGATCCAGCTTACCGTGAACCAGTTTCCCGATGGCTGAAGCAATCTGCTGGGGATCACTCTTCTTCGGATAGAGCACGTTCCGGCCATACATAACTCCCCTTACCTGGTGACCGGCAGAAAGTGCGTCCATGATATCGGAAAGGTGATCCATGAGGCTTGAACTCCTGTCGCCGCCGAGAATCACAATCGGCAGAGTTGTGGATGCAGCAACACGGTCAAATTCAGCTGTATATGGTATTTTAAGCCAGATATTGCGGCTGCTGTCGCCCAGTGCCGAGGTTACACCGATCAGCTTAATAAGCGGGTCAGCCTCTTTGATCACCTTATAGCTGTTCTGGTGCTTTACCACCGGCAGCGGCTCAAGAATCATGGGCAAATTCCGTGTATTCATATCCCGCACACCTTCAGCACAATACTCAATAGTCTTTAATGACTCTTTTGAAGTAAAATCGACCCTTAGCAGCATCTTGGCCGCATCAATTCCGTACTCGCTGCAGGTTTTGGCATTTGTTCCGGTAATTGGGTCGTCGAGCTCCCAGGCCGAGCCCGGAAGTCCCCCGCGGTTCAGGCTGGTTATAAGCAGCTTCTCATCCAAAAATCCTTCACCCTGACCACTCATCAATTCGTGCAGAATAATCAGCTCCTCGAGAATATCCATACTTCCCAGAACACCGTCTACCCATTCCGACTTAAGCGTATAAACCAGCCGTGCAAGAAGGTCGTGGCGGTCGGCCATGGCAAAGGTCTCATCACCAACCGATACGCTGCCTCTCGCCGGATGATCAGCTGCCACGATGTTCATTTTCCCATCAGGGACAAACTCATTCCTGCGTTTTCTTTTGCGCGCCGCTTCAAGAATTTTATCAGGGCTTGATACCCGTATATCCGTGATTTCCCTGAAGTGGGCCGCAGATACAATATTTTCTTTTTGAAATTGACTCATAAGCCTCCTTTATCAGCCACAAATGCTTCCACTTCTTCTGCTGTTGGCATGAAATTCGCGCATCCATGCCGGGTTACCACAATCGCCCCGCAGGCGTTACCAAAGCGGGCACTTTTATGCCAGCTCCAACCCTGAATGCATCCATAGAGCAAACCGCTGGCAAATGCATCACCGGCGCCAAGCGTGTTTACAATCTTAACCGGATATCCTTCAGCCCGTTCCGGCTTGTTTCCGTCTCCGTAATGAATCATGCAGCCGTCGGCACCTGTTTTGAGCAGCAACACCTTCGGTCCCTTTTCAAGAATTGTTGAGACGCTCTGATCAAGATCGGCATCTACTTTCGACTCATTTACCTGTGAATGACTTATTTTTGCCTCACCGGACCCTTTATAGGCCGCCGCTTTCACCTCTTCTGACGTTCCGATCACAATATCCACATAGGGTAGAACCGAACGGACGGTGGTACCGAACGTTTGCAGATCGGGCCACTGATCAGCTCTAAAATCGATATCCAGCACTACTTTTACACCCTGATCGTGTGCCGTTTCTGCTGCGAAAAGGGTTGCTGACCGCGACGGTTCCAGACTGAGACCCGTACCGCTAATCAGAATTGCTTTAAACTTGTTGACCGGCACTTTGCGGATGTCATCCATGTCAATGGCGATATCCGCACAATTATCACGGTAATAGACAAGCGGAAACTTATCGGGAGGTTCGATGCCAAGAATCACCGCACTGCTTCTCCGGCCTTCTTTCTTCGCTATCCATGCAGTCTCCACACCTTCTTTTTTCAGAAAATGGATGATAAAATCGCCTACAGGATCATAACCCACACCGGTGAGCAGGGCCGATTTCAGTCCCAGCCGGCGTGTACCCACGCTGATATTGGTGGGACAACCCCCTACAAAAGCAGAAAAACCGGTAATCTCTTCGAATGGTGCCCCGATATCACTGGAGTAGAGATCGATCGAGCTCCTGCCGATGCATAAAATGTCGTAATTGGTTTCTGACATATCTTTACTTTAATCGAATTAAACGCTAATCCACATGAAGCGGTCAGGCGTCTTGCTGAAAGATTACTCCACAAATTCCGGCTGCGTATTAACCCCGGCCCACGATCGCTCCATTGAAGGATCGAGCGTTGCCATGATCCAAACAAAATTGATCGGGTGACCCGGTATGGCCACGTTGGGATGGTATCCCCGCTTAATCACAACCGCATCATCCTCGTAAACCGGCCCGAAATACTCCGGATCTTCGAGATCCTCATACACCAGCTGGATTCCAAAAGCAGGCGGAGGCATTTTGAAATAGAGATAGATCTCCTCCTTGGTTTCGGTATGCTCGTGTGGTGCCCAGCTGGTCCAGTTCCCATCTTTGCTGAAAATGAGGCCTCCCAACAGCCTTTTTGCCGGTACATTATTATCTATAAGACGGTGAATTTTTCGGTAACACCCATCGTACCCAAGCATTTCGGTTAATTCAGGATCTTCGTTCAGCTCCTTAAACGGTGCAAATACCGGAGTTCCCTCTTCATCCGACGGAGCGGTACACTCCACGATGTCGAGGGAACTGCCGGTGCTGATGTGTCCTTTTTGTCCCGGCGGGAGAAAGAGCGTGTCATATGGCTTCATTGCAAAACTCTCACTGCCCACTTCAACCGTACCCTCTCCTTTCATACAGATCAGGCCCGCCTCAAAGTCCGGGTTTTCATAGTCCACTTTTGATATCTCCGAATCCAGAATGGTTCGCGCATAACCCAAGGCAATCAATTCCGAGTTTTCCGGTGTTATAATCCAGTTTCGACCTTTTTGATTTCCTGTATTTTTAAATAGCACATTTTTCTTCATATCTCAGCCTGCAATCTCTTTATCTTCGATTTCAGTTTTCACAGTAAACTCCATCGCTTCGTTATCGATTACAACCGGGAGCTTTTGATGCAGCGAGTGTGTGGCAGCATGAGCCCCCAATAGTGCCCGCTCACCATCTTCGATCGTAATTGACGGCTCCTTTTCTGCAATGGCTTTTTCTATAAAATCTTTAAGCTGGATGACGTACGATTCTTCGAATCGCTCCATGAAGTAGGGAACCGTATCATGGCTTATCCCTTCTTTTTTCATAATGGTAATGGGTGTCTCTCTCAAGTATCCAATCTGAATCGTGCCTTCCGTCCCCATGATTTCAGTACGAATGTCGTATCCATAAATACCGCTTCGGGTCATATCAGCCGTTCCAATTGTTCCGGATTCAAATTTCAAAGTCAACACTGCATTGTCGATATCGTTAATCGTTTCCATTTCCGGATAAGCCAGAACATTTCCTACACTATATATTTCTGCAACTTCACCCATAAACCACCGGGCCAGGTCAAAGTCGTGAATACCCATATCCAGAAGGAGGCCGCCACTTTTCTTAGGATCGGCATACTCCAAACTTGGGCGAAAAGGGTCTTTCGAAGTGGCCTTGAATACAATTGGTTTTCCAATTTCGCCGGCACGAATCCTTTTCATAGCTGCACTGTAGCCACGATCGAAACGGCGCATAAAACCCATATGGAAAAATACATTGTTCTTTTTAATGGCCTTCTTCATCACCAAGGCGTCGTCCAATGAAATGGAAAGTGGCTTTTCACAAAAAATCATTTTCCCGGCTGCAGCTGCATCTACAACAATATCACGATGTGTACTTGTAGGGCTTATAATCACTACAGCGTCCAAATCTTTTAAATCAAGCATATCGCCATGATTCGAAAATGAATGTGCAACACTGTTCTTCTTTGCTAATTCAGAAGCCCGCTCTGCATCCGCATCAGCCACGGCAATTACATTTGCCCCGGGAATCTGATATTGCAGGTATTCGACATATAAACTACCTAAACGGCCTAAGCCTATAACCCCTACATTTAATTTTGAACTCATATTTTAACTCCTTTCCTAATGTTAGTATCAAATCTTTTTATCTTTCCGAATTAGGCTTCTACGGATACACCGGCCGATTCAGCCATCAAGTAAAACAGTTCTGTATTGATCGTAAATCCGTTTAGCTTATCACTGCCGGGACCCAAAGCGGCAAGCTGCACATAATCGCCGGTGTGGCTGGTTCCTGTCCAGTTCACTGATGTGTAGTTTGCCATAATTGCACCTAATGTAGCATCGGGAGGAGACATCATCTCATATAGAGCCCTGTGTTCACCTCTTAAGGCCTGCTGAAGTATCCTTGCCTGACCGGATGTAATCCCAATTTGTGTAGCCTCTTCCACCCGTTCACGAATGTAGTTTACACTGCTGCTTTCATCCAGCCCGTTCAGCACCCAATCGTTGGTATATTTGAAATTCTGAATCCTGTCAAACTCGATCTCGGTTGCTTCATATCCATTAAAGGACCGATTCAGTGTTGGGCTCGCATTTCCGTGATCGGTTGTGATAATCACCAGCGTATCCGGATTTTCTTCCTGGAATCTCAGCACCACACCAATGGCATCGTCGAAGGCAATCTGGTCATAGATTAAGCCTCCCAGGTCATTTCCGTGCGCACCGTGGTCAATTCGGCCACCCTCAACCTGGAGGATGAATCCGTTTGAATTCCGCGAAAGACGATCCAGGGCCACCTCTGTCATCTCAGTAAGGCTTGGAACACTGTTCGTCAAGTCAGGGGTACTGGTCCGGTCTAGCTCGTATGGAAGGTGTCCGTCAGAAAAAACACCCAGCAGTTTGCCGCCCGTTGAGGCTGAAGCAAGTTCACTGGAGTTTTTGACTACCTGGTAACCTTTGGTGCTGAAATCGCCATATAAGTCACGGCCGTCTTCACGTTTGGAGGCATCAAAATGCCTGTCTCCGCCACCCATATAGAGATCATGCTCCCGCTCGTAATACTGTTCTGCGATTTCGTCTTCCATATTACGATGTGTTACGTTTGCAGCAAACCCTGCAGGAGTGGCATGGGTAATTCTTGCTGTGGTAACCAGGCCTGTTGACTTCCCGGCATTCTTGAAATGTGTGAGAATCGGTGTGTAGACTTCATCATTTGGGCCCATATTCAATTTACGAACAGGCACCCTGTGTCCGCACCCCCAGGCGGCTGCTGATGCAGCGGAATCGGTTACAATGGCATCGAGCGGCGCCACATCCATCAGGGATCGGCGGCATTTGTTTTTTTCATAAAGATCGATCCAGTTCGAAATGCGGCCCAGCTTTCTCCGCATGGTCATATCGGTAGAGGTGAGTGTACCGATACTCATTCCGTCCGTGACCATGAAAATTACATTCTTTGCATCGCCCGGGCGGCTTGCGCCGTTGGCTGAACAACCGCTCGCCAGGAATCCGGCTCCCATCATCAGGGCAGAGGCCGCGGCGCTGTTTTTAAAAAAATCTCTTCTGGTAAATCCGTTTTTCAAGTTTTTATCATTCATACTTCTGTCTTTTTGATCTTATCGTTATGATTTATTTCATGTTTTAGCTCATCGCATTACCCGTATTTTTACCCAATAGGGTGATCTCTGGAAGTTTGTAACTGTAGAGGTTATATAGGAAGTATAAACAGGAACAGATATAAGGCTTTTTACTTCGCATAAACTCAATTTTAACTTATAATTACCATTCAACTCCATTTTTATTTGAGAGGAATTTCCGCTCCGGTTTACACAGGTGTATTTATGGAAATGAAGTTACGCTAAAACTATGCACATGCATGCCATCGCCTCCGAGCTGCCGGCCTCCGAAGCCAAACCATGAACCATCCGGAAAGTCATCATCATCAGCTTTTATAAGCACCTGCATAACGGAAGCTGAATCCTTCGCACCTCCTGCATCAGTAGGCTCGAGAGAATCGCGATCCAACTGTGTCATTGAGAGATCAAGTTGAAGATCCCCATCATCAACATACGTCCCTACTATTTCCATACGATACCAGAAGTTGGGGCTGAAATTGTGAATCTGACTCGTCTCAGCCAAAGAAGATCCTCCCGGCGCCTGTCGCAACCTTTCTGGATTCCCGACTGTGGAATCATTGTTTTCATAGATAACCCCTTCCTTGTTTTGTGCTCCCCTGGTAACAAAATCCGCGGGATCATCCACCAGTGCGTATATGCCATAATACTGCCAATTTGCAGTCTTCGTTTGACTCAGTATAGCCTCAACCTTAAAATCGTTTTGACTCCCATTACCTAAATCACTGAACTCAACAAACATGCCAAAGGCTTCGTCTATAGTACCGCTATTACCGGGATCAATATGAAAAAAGCCTCCATCTTTTGACTCATAAGCGGTACTCCAATCGTTCGTATCGTAGTAACTATCTGCATGGAATCTTGTAAAATCGGCTACAACGTTGTCTTTTGGCGCAGTCCCGAAATCCCATGACGGCTGATCCGAAGCACTGATAACTTTCGTTGCTCCACGGTCATATTGGAAAATTCGTTCTTCCTCACGGCAAGTGATGTAAAATGAGTTCAAATCTTCGCTTATACTCAATCCCCTTGCATTAAAAACTTCACTACTCAGGGAAAAAGAATCAATGAATTCAGCAGTTGTGATGTCATAGGGCTCACTCAAATGATACTGTAATAAAGAACCGGTATCGCGGTTGGTATCCATTGTAATTAAGACATAACCGTCATAAATAAATTCAATATCACGGATCCTCTCTTCTTGCTCACTTATATCAAGTTCACTTTTGAACGAAGCGGTGGTAACATCCCAGGGAGTTGAAAGCTCAAATGAAAATATCGCCTCATTATCCCGGTCATCTACATACAATGTCGTTCCGTCCGGTTTAAATGTGATCCCATGACCGTAGAGATCTACATCTAACTTCTCAGTAAGAGCAGAATAGCCGGAACGCTCTGCAGTTTTAATATCCCACGCCGAAGACAGGGTATACGCCCATATCTCACTCCGGTTGAGGATGTACATCATTTCGCCATTATCCCGGAAGAAGAGACCATGGGTGTGCGATCCATCAGACATTGCACCTATGGGCGGATCGGTGTATGACATTTCGCCTTTAAGATCAAACTCGGCAATAAGGGTGGCCCCTTCTATTTCCCATGGTTCCAATGTTTCAAATGCCAGCACATTTTCACTGTCTCTGGCTGCCAGATAGAGTATCGTTCCATCCGGATGCCATTGGTTGGCGCGGGCATTCTGATTTGTTCGTTCCGATATATCAAGACTTTTTCCGGAATATGAAAACTCATGAAATCCAAAGTCTGTAGCACTTTGAGCTGTACTTGTTGAATAAAATAGAGATATACTCGTGAGGAACACAGCAACTAAACTGGATATGCGTTTCATAATTCGACTCATTTTACTTTTGATTAATTTTTTCGCAAAGATTTGCCGGGTTGGTTAATTGTTTATGTTTATTTCATGTACCGGTTCATCGGATTGCCCGTATTACCGCTCGGCAGAGGCGATCCCAGGAAGTTTGCCACAGTTGATGCTATATCAGATATGAATACCGGCAGGGAGGAACGCCCCGCTTGTACCGTCCACCCATACCAATGCATCGGTGCGTGTGTGTCATACACCCAGGGAGCGTTATGGTCTGTTCCCTGATATCGCGTACCTCTGTTGGTGTGCGGCTCAAGCCAAAACATCACATCCCCAGAGCGTTTTTGGTGGTAGCCATATTGAACCCATCCCCTGATTCCCCTGGTGAATTCATTAAATGCCAGTACGTTTGCCGGCAATGCCCCGGCAACGCCATTTCTGGTCAACAGAAACCTTGTTGTTTTTACCTCAACGGCGGCATGCTCAAGGCCGGCCCGGTCAATCGCGGCATGATCGAAATAGAGCTGAAAGTTGCTGATGGCCAGCAGAAAGTCTTCACCCCAGGTTTCTGTCATAAAGGCTCTGACTGCCTTCTCTTCCTCGTCCAGATCCACATAACCGCCTGGAATCCCGAGATCCGTCAAGTACTCGGGCACATGCGGTGCGCCGTGGTCGGATGTGAGAAAAAGCAGGTAATTCCCTTCACCTGCATGTTCATCCAAATGGGTTAAAAGACGCGCGATAAGCAGATCAAGCCTCAAAAAGGTGTCCTGTACTTCCACTGAGGCCGGACCAAACATATGGCCCACACCGTCCAGGGCTGAAAAAGAAATTGCCAGAATATCGGTCACATCCCTTACTCCCAGCGACTCGCCCTCAATAGCGGCAAGAGCGAACTCCAGAAGCAGTTCATCACTGAAAGCTGTGTAGGAAAGAAGGCCGGGATCCAATCCGTATTCCTCAACAAGCACCGGCAGGTTGTGAGGAAAAACCGGCGGCACCTCTTCAACATATCTTCGCTCATAGGGATTATCATCGGCAATGCTGGCGGTGTAATTTTCAATGGGATGCAGTGTTTCCCAGGGTTCACTCAAATAAAATTGCGCCAGGTTCCGGCTGTTAAACGACGCCACCCATTCGGGAAGCTCATCGTGGTAAAAGGTTGACGTTACGAAATTGCCTGTTGACGCTTCATACCAGTAAGCGTCGCCCAGGTGACCGGCAGGAATAATCGCACCGCGGTCTTTACGCGACATGCTCACTACTTTTGACCGTTTATTGGTGTGAAGGCGTAGCTCGTCTCCAAAGGTAGTGGTGAGAAGATTACCGGGGCCTTTACTTCCGTCATATCCCGGTGCAGAACCAACACCTTCGTAGCCCGGAACTTCAATCACATTCATACCCCTTCCCAGTTCCCTGACAAACCAGCTGTTTCCGATGGCACCATGCTCAGAAGGAGTGGTACCGGCGTAAACCCCTGCATGACCTGCCCCGGTAGCTGTTGGCATATAGTCGAACTTTGCATGCGTAAAGGTGAACCCTTCACCCACCAACCGCCTGAACCCATCGTCACTGAGCATATCCCAATACCGGTCTATGTAATCGGGGCGCATCTGGTCTACGATGATACCGACTACAAGCGCAGGTTTTTCCTCATAGAACCTGTGCAGTTCATCCGACTGTTCCTGGGCAATAAGGGTTGTGGACCACCCCATCAGCATCAGAACAGATGCAAGTATCCCAATCGCAAGTGATTTCATAGTTTAAATGGGTTGAATTTAGAAATCGAATTCCAGCGGGTGACCCGGTTTCAGGTCCTCAAAACGGTTCCAGGGTTCATCTTTGGTAATCCTGAACTTATCAAACAGCTCACCGGTAGCAAGCCATGCGGTATAGGTGAGCGTAGTGCCGTCAATTTCGATGTTCTGATAGAGCTGGATGTTTTCGCCTGCAATATCTACCCAATCGAGTGCTTCACCGGTTCGGTCAAGCTCACGGCTTTTTGAACCTGCATTTGAAATCGTATAAACGGGACCGGTACGATTATCCCCAAGCTCTTCTCTCAGAATCGGATCTCTTCCGCGGCTGTAAGCGTGATCGTGGCCCTGCAAGACAAGATCAACTTTATACTCTTTGAAGAGATCTCTCCATTGATCCTGCAGCCTGTGGTTATGCCTGTCCTCACGTGCTGTAAACATGGGGTGGTGATAGATGATCACCGTCCACTGCTGTGGATTGTTTTCAAGCACATCACGCAGCCATTCCGTCTGCTCTTCCATGATTTCGAGAGTCATTTTTGTTTCGGGATCCAGTAATATTTCCCTGTCGTCACGGATAGACTCAAAGTTGGAATAGAGTGAAATGAAACGGGCATTTCTGTAATCCACGAAATAGGTGTACTCGCTCAGCTTTTCAGGGCCGTTTTTTGGAAGGGTAAAATTTGCCCTCCACTGGGGAAAGGTGAGCCTTTGGTCAATTTCTTCAGTATCAAGCCTGAAGTGATCACTGTTCCCTGGAGATGGGATACTCGGCAGAGTAGCATGTACCCATCCACCGGCTTCAAACCAATCACCCCATGTGTAATCACCACCGCTGCTTAATGTTAAATCACCGGCGTGCATCATAAAACTTGCTTGTGAAAAGTGCGCAAAAGCACCCCGAAACGTTCTGGACCAATGCTCACGAATATTATTTTGAGCATCCCCAAAATAGATAAAACTGAATGGTTCATCTCCGCCAATATCCGTTTTGAACCTGTGCCATTCACTCCAGTTTTGCTCGCCATCGCCCACCCTGTAGAGATAACTGGTGCCCGGCTCAAGCCCGGTAAATGTGGCACTGTGATAGTGAACAATGTTCCCCATCCAGTCGAGTTCACTGGTATTTGCATCAATGGTTTCTGCTCTTTGAAAAACATCCAGTTGTTCTGTTCTCAGACTGTAATCCAATTCATCTTCCGGTTGGATTGGAGGCCTAGCTTCCTCTTTAACGATTTGAGCATATCCGGCAGAAATTGTACTGCTGGTTCGCCAGGTGACCGATTGTGTGGTTTTTGGATCATCCGACCAGGTCAGGATTACCCTATCCGGCCTTTCTGAAGGCGGGTATTCAAGATCGTATGTTTGATTTTGTGTGTTTGTCTGGCATGAGATTGCAACAATGCTGAATACCACACACAGAAAGGGCATTAAAATGGGATTACATTTTTTGATACGCATTGAAATGTACCGCTTATATTGTTGGTTCTGTTATCGAAAATTATCTGTGGTTTATTGATAAGTGCCACAACACTTATTAAAAACCGGCCCCTTCAGGCTTGCGCACGTGTGATACTTCTAAGCCTGAAGGGAGTCCGGTTTCTGGGCTACGGAAAAGTTAAATCCTGAATCTTACACCAAGGTTTGCCCACCATCCGTGAAAGTCTTTACTTCGGCCGCGATGGTACTGATTGCTTCTGGCTCCGTAAAACTCTCCGGTTCCCTGGTTTGTGATATTATGCACATCGACAAAAGCAGTGAGAGCTGATGTAAGACGCTGGCTTGCAGAAGCATCGAATGTCAGTGTTTTGGCTCTCCAGCGGTCATCAGCCGGATTGCTGGCAATTTCATCGAGCCAGTCGTCCTGGTAATTTGCTGAAAGCTGTGCAAAGAATCCTCCGCTTGTGAATGAGAGAGCTGCATTGAATACGTGCGGCACCTGTTCCGGAAGTCTTACAGTTCTTTCTTCAAGCCCTGTTATTTCAGCTTCAGAGAATGTATATGAATAATTGGCATATACTCCCAGTCCGCTTAGCACTCCGGGCAAAAACCTGAGCTGCTGCTGCCAGGCCATTTCAAATCCATAGACTGTTGCAGCGTCACCATTCACCGGCTGCCTTTCAACCCAGCCTGTAAATTCACCGCTGTCAATTTCTCTGGCCTGGTTGAAAATAAAGTCATCAATTTTTTTGTAGAAGAAGCCACCCGAAAGCACCCCAACACTGCTGAAGTAATATTCAAGCATGAAATCAAGGTTCATTGATTTCAGTGGTTCGAGGGCCGGGTTGCCCAGAATAATTTCCTCGTCATCTTCATTGATAAACTGGTTTGGAGCAAGCTGACCAAACAGAGGCCGGGCATAAGTTTGTGTGTATGCAAACCTTAGATTTGTTCTTTCGCTCAGTGAATATCGCAGGTGCACCATCGGAAATAAGTTGGAATAGCTATTCGATTCTTCAATGATCTGTTCTGCTCCAAAAATCGGGTCGCCATCCTCATTAAAGCGAAGTTCCTTCAGGCTTCCGGTGTATGTACCGTCAATATTTTCGTAACGTACACCGGCGACCAGTGTAAACCTGTCAAAATTGAAAGTACCCATCAGATATGCAGCAAGGTCATTTTCTTTTACTTCATAGAAAGTACCTTCCTCATACGAACGCTCTTCATCCAGTTCAAACAGATTTCTTTCCCGATCGAAGATTCCCCTGGCTTTTGACCAGTCTACATTCGGGGCAAACTTATTGTATCTGTTTATATAAAGCCTGTTATCCGGTGTTGCAATCCGGCCAAGCGTAAATACTCCATTGTAGTCATATCTGTCGCTTGTGTGGAACTGATCCTTAATCCGGTGTCTGTACAGTCCGCCAAATTTCAGATCCACCCGTGCATTACCCAGGGTTAAAGGACGGGTAATATCCAGATTGGCTGAGTAATCGTTGTCGGTGGCATCTTCCGTTTCGAGCTGAAAATAGGTCAATCCATAGTTGTTCGAATTGGAGACATCAGTTCCATCCGTCACCCAAACCTGTGGAAAGTAAAATTCACTCAGATCCTCATACCTTACATCTACCCCGCCACTATGCCTGAATCTGAAATAGTCGCGGAACGGTTCCCTGTAAGTACCTCTTGAGTATGCACCGCGATACTCAATACCCCAATCACTAATCTGGGATGCACCCCCCAATACTGCACTGTAGGATGAAAGCTTTCGCTCATAAATACGGCTGTCTACCTGAAATCGTGCCCCAGGTGCTTCTGTGCGGCTGATATAATCATTCCGGTCCAGTTCAATTCTGTGCTGGTCACGAGTCTGGCTGTCATCAAACTCATTAAACAGCGTTCTGAAGTAGATCGAGTTGTTTCTGTTGAAGTCGTAGTCGAACTGTGCTGTAAACCCATATCTTTTTCTTGGAATCGCATAGGTAGACAAGCGCTGTTCTTCCAAAACATTCCGGAATGAATCGGTTCCGTCACCGAAATCAAAATCGCCGTACTCCTTTCTCATATCATGAGTTTCACGATTGTTTGACTGGTAACTTCCCGTGATGAAATACTGGAAATTTCCGAATCTCTGGCCATACTGAAGTCCTGCCTGAACCTGTCCGCCATCTGAAAGCTGGCTGATTCCTCCGGAGGCGTTAGCCCTCACGATCGGGGAATCACCAATACTCTGATGCGTGTCCAGGTTAATGGAACCACTGATTGTGTTCGCATTCATATCCGGGGTAATTGCCTTCACAACCTCAAGATTTGTAACCAAATCCGCAGTCATACCTCCCATCCAGACTTCGCGCCCGTCAGTATCAGTTGAGGCAAGCTGTGCACCATTCACGGTCACACTACTTAAAGAAGGGCTCAAACCTCTAATATAAACCTCTCCGGCTTCGCCTCTGTCAGTCTGATAGGAAAGGCCAGGCACACGGCTCAGTGCTCCTGCAAGATTTGGGTCTGCAAATTGCTCAAGTTGTTCCGCAGATACCACGTTTCTGATCATTTCACTGCTGCGCTGAAGATTTAAAGCCCTTACCTGGCCTTCTGCCCGGGCTGTAACCACTACATCATCACCTTCCAAAAATGCAGGGTTCAGTCTGAAATCAAGTTCCAGTGATTGTCCGGCAGTTATTGTAATCGACTCTCTTTTCTCCTCGAAACCGATATACCTGACAATCAGTGTGTAATCACCAGCAGGAATTTGCTGCAGCCTGTAAGTACCGCTCTGGCTGGTTGCAGCCCCATAAGATGTGCCTTCAAGAACAACATTTGCGCCAATCAAAGCCCGGCCGCTTTCTGCATTTAATACTCTTCCTGTAACACTTCCTGCCGACTGGGCAAATAACATATCTGCACCAGTTATCAAGAAAACAGAAATAAGCACTACGATCGCCTTACTACATGTCCTCATATTTCCTCCAATAAATTTATCCCGTGTTACGTAGCTCATAAAATGAAAAGCGGTTCCAAAGAGGAATGCTATCGTTTTATGAAAACGTTTTCACAAGAATCTTAATTAAAAAAAGCCATGAACGCAAAACAAAAGTGAAAGTTTTGTTTTGATCCCTAAATGACTAATTATTATGATGCTTATATTTTTATAACACCATGAAAGGCAAAGCTTTTTTGCCTCACTGACAAGAAAAGTAGTGCGTATAATGTTACTTTAATGTTATCGTTTTCATATCGTGTAACGGAATCGTTACCATACTGTTTCGATATTGTTAACCCCTTGCACTATCTCTTCATTACCATCATGAGGCCATCCCTTACAGGCAGCATCAGGCAGGATACTCTCTCGTCATTATGAATTGTTTTATTGAGCTGTGAAATCACTTCAGCTTCTTCTGATTCCGGCCTCACTACCTCACCCCTCCATAGCATATTATCAAAAATCATAAGTCCATTATCCGAGAGCAGGGGAAATGTTTTGTGATAGTATTCCGGATAAGAAATTTTATCAGCATCAATAAATATCAGGTCAAACTTTCCATTCAGCCGATTGATCGATTTAGCAGCCGGGCCCATTCTTTGTTCAATTTTTGAGGAAAATTCCGGCCGCGAAAAGACTGGAGCCGAGATAGCTGCATACTTCGCCTCCAGCTCCAGGGTAATCAGTTTTCCTTCACTCATGGCTTCTGCCATAGCCACAGCCGAATATCCGATAAAACTTCCCACTTCCAGTATTCGCCTGCAATTGCCGAGTTTTATCAGCATTTGAAGAAACCGGGCAACCTGCGGGCCGCATATCATATCAGGCATATTCAGCTCTTCCCTGGCAATTTTTCTCAGCTCCTGCAATACTTCAGATTCGCCGCTGCTGTGATTTTGTATGTAATTTTCGAGGTCCCGGGATATAAATGAGTCCATATCTGAAGTTGATTTGTCTTACCCAATTAAAAAAACAAACCCCGGCATTGAATACAACGGACAATTCGGAACATTAAGCACCAAACTTTGATCAGAAAATCTATTATCCATAAATCTGTGAATATGGCTGTATCACACCTCAATTGTTTTTATTTTGTTGAGCTAATTTAACAGACAGATCGTTTTGCTCGACATCCCCCCAAAACACAAGGAACTTTTTCAACAAATCGGAGAAGCAGCTGAATCCATCGACCAGCAGGTATATGTGGTGGGTGGCTATGTCCGCGATTTTTACCTGAAGCGCTCAGATTCGTCCGACGTTACCGACATCGACTTTGTAACGGTTGGTTCCGGAATTGAGCTTGCCAAAAAAGTTGCCAAAAAGCTGGGAAGCAATCAGGTATCCATTTTCAAGCAGTTCGGCACAGCCCAGGTAAAACACAAAAACCTCGACCTGGAGTTTGTGGGCGCCCGCAGGGAGAGCTATCGCAAGAACTCCCGAAAGCCCCTTATTGAAGACGGCTCACTCCAGGATGATCAGCTGCGACGCGATCTCACCATCAACGCTCTCTCGTGGAGCCTCAATCCCGATACGTTTGGCACGCTCTACGATCCCTTTAACGGAATCAGGGATCTGCAGAACAAGCTGATCCGTACTCCCATCAATCCGGAGAAAACCTTTGATGATGATCCCCTCAGAATGATGAGGGCCGTACGGTTTGCCACCCAGCTTAATTTTAAGATTGAAGGAGAGACCTTCGCCGCAATCAAAAAAATGGCGCCCCGTCTTGCCATCATCTCAAAAGAGCGGATCATTGATGAGCTCAACAAAATAGTGTCGAGCCCCAAACCATCCATCGGCTTCGCTAAGCTGCTCGATACAGGACTTTTGAAACAGTTTTTCCCGGAAATGGTGGATCTGCTCGGCGTAGACGAAAAAAACGGCCAGCGTCATAAAGACAACTTTTGGCATACGCTGAAAGTGCTCGACAACACCGCCCGCCTCAGCGACGACCTCTGGCTGCGATGGGCTGCCATCATGCACGACATCGCCAAGCCTCCAACCAAAAAATATGTGAAGGGTGTGGGCTGGACCTTCCATGGACACGACGCGCTCGGGGCAAAATGGGTTCCGAGGATATTCAAGCGACTGGGGCTGCCTTTGGACGAACGCATGAAATACGTCCAGAAGCTTGTACGCCTGCATCTGCGGCCGATCGCTCTTGTTTCGGACGAGGTGAGCGACAGCGCCGTTCGCAGGCTCATTTTTGAAGCCGGCGATGACATCGAAGACCTGATGACTCTCTGCCGTGCCGACATCACCAGCAAGAATGAGTGGCGGGTTAAGAAGTACCGTAATAATTTTGACCGCGTAGAGAAAAAGATTGTCGAGGTTGAAGAAAAAGACCGGATCCGCAATTGGAAAAATCCGATCAGCGGCGAAGAGATCATGGAGGTGCTGGGTGTAAAACCCGGGCCCGTGGTTGGCCGTGTGAAAGACCGGATCAAAGACGCTATCCTTGATGGTGAAATTCCCAACAACTACGATGAAGCCTACAACTATTTGCTCCGGATTAAGTCGGAGTATGAATCTCAATAAGAGCTGATATGGACTTGAATATGATTACCGTAATCGGGCTGATGGCAGGTTTCTGCACAACCATCGCCTTTTTGCCTCAGGCCATCAAAACGTGGAAATCCAAATCGGCCAGGGATTTATCGCTCGGCATGTACTCCATTTTTTTAACCGGTGTATTGCTCTGGCTAACCTACGGCTTTCTGATTTCCGACCTGCCGATTATCCTGACAAACCTGGCAACCATGTCTCTCGCCATGAGCATTCTCTATTTCAAGCTCACGTTCAGGGAACCGGAGCCGCCCGTCACTAAAACATGAATCATTATTTGAACTCCTGAATGTGGATTGCAAACGCCTACGGAAAAATTAATCTGGGCCTGCATGTGCTCGAAAAACTGCCAACCGGCTACCACCGGATTGAAACCGGATTCTGTTTTATTGAATGGAACGACCGGTTTGAAGTGGAGGAGTCTGACCACTATCAACTATCTATTCCCGGCTCTTCCATTCCGGCCGATCAGAACAACCTGATCACAAAAGCTTACAATGCGTTTGAGAAGTATGTTGGCTTGAAAAACCACTATTCTTTCTCCGTAACCAAAAACATTCCGGCCGGGGCGGGCCTTGGCGGCGGCAGCAGCAATGCGGCCCTGACATTCAGGATACTGAATAAGCTTGAAAAAGCCGGGCTCACAACCGAAGAGCTGATCGACCTCAGCCGCGATCTCGGAGCCGATATCCCGTTCTTCATTAAAGGTACACCCGGAATAGGAACCGGGCTGGGCCAGGAGATTGAACCTGCTAACATCCAGCCCGATGCCTGGATTCTGTGTATATGGCCGGGTTTTGAAAGCTCAACCCCGGAAGCCTATCGGAATTGCACTCCCAACCCTGAGCCAGATTTTTCCATCAAGGGAGTTCTGACCGAAGATGAGATCGACCAGTGGCAAGCACTACTGGTAAACGATCTGGAAGCGCCCGTAATCGCCCGCCATGAGATGATTGGCAACATCAAAGACCAGCTTCTCGACGTTGGCGCGCAGTATGCTGCGATGAGCGGAAGCGGTTCCACGGTTTTCGGTATATTTGATCAGGATTTTGTTGCAATTAACGCGTATGAGTCGTTTCATAAGCTTGGTTTCTCAGCAAACCTGACCAGACCCGGTTTTAAACCCGATTACGGCATTTATTTAAAGGATTAGGGCGGGAAGTGAGAAGGCAAAAGGCAAAAG
>PWWL01000408.1 GCA_003561515.1 Balneolaceae bacterium | reverse complement strand
GGATCGATTTCGAGAAGAATCTGCCCTTCTGATGGCTTAGCCTCAGCCCATGTGGGCTTTACGAGAAACGGACCGATTACCTGGGGCTGAATGGTACGCTCCCAGGCCTCGTTCCAGTTCTGCTCCTCAATATCCTCCATTTCCGTAAAGGACGCGCCCGGAAAGGATGCTATAATCTGCTCGATAAACTCCCTGTTCGAGTCGTTATATCGCGGCTTCTCCACATAGGCAATCAGTTTGTCATCGAACTGTTCAAAGCCATAGAAATCGAGGTCCATGAGCTCTGCAATAAAAAGCTCCTGGTATGCTTCGTCAATTTCAAAAATCAGCTTAACGTAATTCACCGCGGAATCCGGTTATAGATTAATTCAAGAAGAACATCTCCAACAGATTGCAGCACAGCCTGATCTATGATATCCATATTATCGTCGTGCGTATGCCAGTAGGGAGGGAAATCCACGCCTCCTGCGGGATTTCGCCGATGGTGAATAATGTTGATCATCGGTATACCGGTATATCGCTGTACAATGATGTGATCGTCCTGGATCATCCCCCCTCTTTCATCAATAAAAAGATCACCATGGCCGAATTCTTCGGCAATTGACCAGATCTCATTGACCAGCGATGGAGCGAAGTTCATGGAATAGCCCTCTTTGGGGAATACGGCATTGACCCCGCCCACCATATCAAGCAAAATGCCAAACCTCGGATTGTATCCGGGTACAGGCGGATTCTGACTCCAATATCTCGACCCAAGAAAGTAATGGTCAAGATCACCGGGTACTCCATAATCCTCACCGTCAAATAGGATTATATCAACTCCAATCGGCACTTCATACTCAGCAAAAATATTGGCCAGCTCCATCAAAACGCCCACGCCGCTCCCGCCGTCGTCCGCTCCGAGTATTGGTGAATCCGGATCATCAGGGTCTTCCTCGGCCCGCGGACGCGAATCCCAGTGAGCTGCAAGAACGATTCTGTCGCTGTGTTCAAGGCCGAATGCGGCAACAAGATTAAACATCCTTAGATTATCTCCATACACTTCCTGCTCAAATTCCTGCACAAATACCGCTCTTTGTCCTGCCGTTGCCCTGAAATGATCCCTGAAGTAGTTTATCGCATTCATATGCGCTTCCGTGTTGGGCACCCTCGGCCCGAATGCAACCTGCTCTTCGATGTACTGGTAGGCTCTCTCTGAAGAAAAAGCAGGCACCTCACGGCCCATTTCCCTGAATTCAAGGCCGTCGTCTTCGGTCTTGCACGAAATAAACATCAGCAGTGAAAGGGTACCTGCCGTTATAAGGGATCGCAGCTTCATTTTTCTTCCCTGTGTACCATGGTTGAGGATGACTGGAACGTGGGCAGTACAATAGTATCCATGATATTGACGTGCGCGGGTCGAGTTACCACAAAAAGTATGATCTCAGCGACATCAAATGCAGTAAGCGGAGTGGTGGTATCATAAACCTGCGAAGCTCTTTCCTTGTCACCGTGAAATCGCACTTCACTAAACTCGGTTTCAACCAAACCTGGCGATACCGCGCTTACCCTTACGCCAGTTCCATGAAAATCCATTTTCATTGCCTGGGTTATCGCTTTAACGGCGTGCTTGGTGCCGCTATACACAGATCCGCCCGGGTAGGCTTCATGCCCCGCAATAGACCCGATATTGATGATGTGCCCTTCATTCCGCTCTCTCATCCGAGGAGCTATAAAGCGAGTCATGTTAAGAAGTCCTTTGATATTGGTATCTATCATGCGATCCCAGTCTTCGAAATCGGCACTGTCAACCGGATCCAGGCCCGAGGCAAGACCTGCGTTGTTGATCAGAATGTCGATATTACCTTTGATGGATTCAGCACAATGCCTGCATGCACCCCGGTTACGCACATCAAAATCACGGATTTCGACCTGAAAAGTCTCTGACCCTTCTTTTAGGAGCGCATTTTTCAGTTTCTCAAGCCTCTGCTTTCTGCGACCGGTCAGTATCAGATTTGCACCCTCGGAGGCAAACAGGCGTGCGGCAGCTTCCCCTATTCCGGCCGTGGCTCCCGTTATGAGAACCCATTTTCCTTTCAGCCGGCCTGAGTGCTGCATCAGCTCCCTCCGTTCAACAGTTCGGTTTGCCTTGCAGCTGTCAGGATATCCTCTTCGCGGAAGGCATTGCCCATAAACTGTATGCCCACGGGTAGTCCGTTCGAGTGGGTTCCGGCAGGTACACTGATGCCGCAAATACCCGCAAGGTTAGCGGATATGGTATAGACATCGTTCAAATACATCTGCACAGGATCGTCCTGGTTTTCACCCAGCTTAAACGCAGTGGTTGGCGCAGTGGGTGAAACAATGACGTCCACCTTGTCGAACGCATTCTCAAAATCCTGCTTTATAAGGCGTCGCACCTTCTGTGCCTTGGCATAGTAGGCATCGTAATAACCGGCACTCAGCACGTAGGTACCGAGCATAATTCTGCGTTTCACCTCTGTGCCGAATCCCTCAGTCCTCGATTTTTTATAGAGCCTGATCAGCGGAGTATCGAGCCTTGCCAGCCGTTCGATTGCTTCTTCTTTATCGGCCCCAACGGCGATTTTGATCTCCTGCTCAATCGCTTTCACTTCAAGTCCAAGCTCTTCCTCAATCTTTTTGAAATCAGCTCTGTGGCCATAGCGAACGCCGTCGTAACGCGCCAGGTTACTGGAAGCCTCAGCCGTAGCAAGAATGTAATAGGTAGCGATACCGTACTTTGTGTGCGGCAGCCTGATTGGCACAAGTTCCGCACCTTCCTTCTCAAGGGCTTTTATATTCGTTTCAACAATCTGTCTTACCTCATCGTCAAGTCCATCGCCAAAATACTCGTCCGGCACACCGATTTTAAGTTTTCTGTCGTTTTGCCGAACCGCTTCGAGGTAGTTCCCCACCGGTTTATCGGATGATGAGTTATCCATCGAATCGTACCCTGCAAGATGCTGCAGCATCAGTGCGGTATCGGTTACATTCCCGGAAAAAGGCCCGATGCAGTCGAAAGATGAGGCAAATGCTACCAATCCATATCTTGAAACCCGGCTGTAAGTTGGCTTGAGGCCAACAACCCCGCAATAGGACGCGGGCTGACGAATTGAGCCGCCGGTATCGGAACCCAGGGAAACGCTGCACATTCCGGCAGCAACGGCAGCGGCACTTCCACCGCTAGATCCGCCCGGCACATACTCCGTATTGGCGGGATTTCTGGCTGGTCCGTGAATGGAGTTCTCATTGGAAGAACCCATGGCAAATTCGTCCATATTGCACCGGCCTATCAGAAGAGCATCTTCTTTCAGCAGCCTCTCAATAACGGTGGCATTATAGACGCTTTCGAAATTGTGCAGAATGTGGCTTGAGCAGGTAACTTTTTTTCCCTTTTCGCAGATCACATCTTTAACACCGACTACCGCTCCGGCAAGTCTGCCGGCGGTGCCGTCATCAATTTTCTTTTGTATAGTCGCGGCCTGCGATCGCACCTGTTCGTCATCAACATGCACAATAGCATTTACGGTGGGGTTCTTTTCGTTTATTGTGTCGAGGTAACGGCCGGCATGATCGGTTAGGTCCGTTTTACCTGCTTTCAGTTGCTCCTGCACAGAGAGCAGATTATCCATTGAGAATAGCGGTTATTTATTTTCTGTTTCTTCTTCTTTCCTTTGTGTAGGACGGGTAGAGTCTTTGATATCTTCCCTGCCACGATCGATCTCTTTTTTGATATCGTCAGACGCCTTTCTAAACTCCTGTATACCCTGACCAATACCGCGGGCCAGCTCTGGTATTCGCTTTGCACCAAAGAACAGGAGCACGAAAAGTACCACGATAACAATTTCCATAGCTCCGAAGCTTCCCATATAATTAACTCTGTAAGGTGGATGTTGGTTTTGTATTAACAAAACAAGATAAAAAATATTTCATAGACCTTTCGGGCAGGTTTCAAAAAAGTTCGTATTTTCGCGCAACCAAATTTCATGTATAAAAAATTTGCTTTTCTCCTGTATTAGCAGTTTATAGCATTCGAAAATTCTTTTAAAAAATTTAGGAACAACAAGACTTATGATTTGGACCGTTGAATTAGCTGCCGCGCTGGACGAAGCGCCATTTCCCGCAACCCGTGCTGAACTGATCGAATGGGCCGAGCGCAATGGTCTGCCGCAACAGGCAATTGATAACCTCTACGAACTTGACGAAATTGAAGAAGGTGAGGAAACTATCTATGAGGGAATAGAGGATATATGGCCTGATTACATACGAAAGGAGGATTTCTTTCATGGCGAAGAGGACGAAGGGTTTGATTACGATGATGTTTAATCATTTTTCAATTGCTTTCAATTTTCTTTGTATCTGATTCGTTACCCATCCATATGGCTATCAATCGGTTCAATTTTATAACCTCCTACTTGCGTGCGTTTTCTGCTCCTGCCGTTATTCTTTCTGCTGCTTTTCACAATTACCGGAGAACTTGCGGGTGCCCAAACTAACCAGGCAAACGGCATCTCTGAAGCGGACGAAGACAAGGTAGTCCGTAAAGTTCGTTTTACAGGAAATAGCAACGTCTCAAATCGTGCCCTACGAACACTTGTACGCACGAGAACCAATCGTGAATTTCTTGGCATTCCGCGATTTACACCATGGTATTACATTCACAATGTTTTCGGTGTTGGAGAGTCCCCTTCATTTTTGAACCGTGAAATTGTGAGCAGTGATATGGACAGAATCAGGATTTACTATGAAAATCTCGGATTCTTTGACGTAACCGTAGACACAACAATTGTAGAATACCGAACTAACCGGGTTGAAGTCTCTTTTATTATCCGCGAGGGGCCGATGTCAAGAATCAATTCGGTCTCTTACACAGGCCTTCCGGATTTTGATGACGACAGTATCCGGGATGATTTTTTTGACCAAAGCAACTTTGGCAGCCGTTTTATCAACGATTCCACGTTTTCCGTAAATCGTCAATACAAAGCGCAGGAGCTTCGCGAAGAACAGTCGAGAATTATCACTTTTCTCAGAAATCATGGGTATGCTGCCGCCCAGAGAGATTCCGTACGGGCGCTGGTAAAACGAATCGACGATGACAGAAACCTGTACGATGTGCTCTACTCCATACGGCCGGGCGGGTTTTACACATTTGGAAATGTGTTCATCGAACTCTCGGGCCCCGACGGCCCCAACAATTTTGACGAAGAGCAAATACTTGAAGGTCCGCCCAGCACATTGGAGGGCTATCGCATAGAAATGCGTAAGCAGAACGAAGCACAAACGCGGTTTCGATTGTTGAGTGATCAGCTTCAGTTTATCCCGGGTGATACGTTTAACCAGTCGCTCTACCTCAGAAGTGTAAACGCTTATCAAAATCTTGGCATGCTTGTCATGAATCGATTCGGACTCAGTGAAGACAGCTCCCTTCCCGATTTCAGCAAGTCAGAGATTCCGGTGTACTTTGAAATGCAGACGCTGCCCAGGCACTCCATACGCGCAGAACTTTTTGGCATGCGGCGGTATGGGTTCGGAACCGGTGCAGGTGTTGTGTACAATAACAACAACCTTTTTGGACGCGCCGAAAACTTCTCGCTGAGCGTAAACGGTAATATCGAATTTGTGCCGTCGGGAGTACGTGAGGTCGGAGGTTCCACAATCTTCAGAACCTTCGAAACAAGGGCTGAATACTCCCTGCCGAGACTCAATTTTCCATTTGGCGCATTCCAGAACCGCTCGTGGGTCGAAAGCTCCAGAACACTTTACTCCCTCTCCTACAGCCAGGCCAGCCAGGAGTTTTTTGATGTAAATTCAGATATTCGGCTAAATCTCCGCTACGAGGTGATGCACTCACCGAGGCTGAGAAGTTTCTTCGATATGATAGAGCTTGACGTTGTGGATATCGGAATTGCCGATGATTTCCGAACATCTATATTGAGGCAATTCAATACGTTCGATCAAGACTTTGAAGATTTAACGCCGGAACAAATCACTGAAATTGAAAACCGGCCTCAGGTGCAATTCATTTTTGAAGATTTCCGCCCGCAATTTTCCTCCATCATACGATATACGCTCCGCAATCAGAATACAAACCTTATTAAACGTAATTTTGGTTACTTCAGTGAGTTCTCGGTAGCGGTCGGGGGTAATGTTCCCTACCTCATTGACAGGCACTTGATTTCTCCTGGCGAAATTACGGGGAATGTATCCCTCCCACTTGGTATTTTTCCCAGCGATCTGTCGTACAGCAGGTTTTTTAAACTATCGGCTGACTACAGAAGATACTTCAGCATTTCTGCAAATTCGGTAGCTGCGCTCAGAATTTTCGGAGGCTTTGCTCAACCGTATGGAGCCAGCGAAACCATTCCCGTAAACAGGAGATTCTTTGCAGGCGGAAGTAACGATATACGGGGCTATGCCCCTTTCAGCCTTGGCCCAGGGGCAATTCCGCCTACTGAATTATCCGTACCCGGCGGAGAGATAAAACTGGCGGCTTTTACAGAACTGAGGCAGGTGTTTATGCAAAACGTTTTCAATGCGCGATGGTATCTTGCCTGGCATACGGATGCCGGAAATGTGTGGTATGGGCCGCGCAATCGTTTTCTGGATGAAGATGATGAAGACATTTTGGATGAAGGAAGGTTTTCGTTTAACACATTTTATGAGCAAATTCCCATTAGTTCAGGCATCGGTATCCGGCTCGACTGGGAATTCTTCGTGGTTCGTTTCGATGTAACCTTCCGTGCAAGAGATCTTGAACGTGGCTGGTTCAATGATGGCAGCAGGTACTTCAGTTTCGGAATCGGACATTCATTCTAAATCCTTGATCAGAAATGTTCAAAAAAAGTGACCTTCAAAAAATCAAACAACAGGGCAACATTGTCTTGAAATCAAAACTCTTATCCGGCCTCTCTGTAACCGAACGCTACGAGCTGCTGCAGCTATGCCACCGGCGAAAATATAAAGAGGGCGAATACATTTTTTTCCAGAATGATCCGGGCACGGGTATGTACTTTATCGAAGAGGGTACTGTTGAGCTTTCTGTCTCGAATAGCCTGAACGATGGTGAAAGCGACATTTTTACTCAAAATGTACAGGCACCACGCGAAATTGGCACCATGTCGATAGGGTACGAAATACGCAGAATGGCATCGGCAAAATGCCTAACCGATTGTGTTTTACTCGGGTTCTTTAAACCTGATTTTGAAACACTGAAAAAAAGGCACCCCGAAACGGCCGTTAAATTTCTCGAGGCCATTTCGAAACGAGTGATGAAGCAGCTTGAACTATCCGTTCGCAAACTTGCTGAGGCTACAGACACGAAAACCGCGTTCTCGATTCAGTTCGAAAGCCTTTATGAGCTCGAAAAAGAATCGGAATAAACATTTTAGTCAGGCAGCACGTCTGTAATTCATGGCATTAAAAAAAGGAAGTACGGTTGAGCTCACCATAGAATCAACCGCGTTCAAAGGCAAAGGAGTGGCGAGGCATGATGGAGTAGCCGTGTTTGTACCCGGAACCGCACCGGGCGACCACATCGAGGCGCGCATCACCCGCAAAAAAAAGAAGTTCATGGAAGCAAAGCTGCTTCAGATCATTGAACCTTCATCTCTGCGAATAACTCCAAGATGTTCGCACGCAAATGTATGTGGCGGTTGTACATGGCAGCACCTTCCCTACTCCGAACAGCTTAAGATTAAGGAACAGCATGTGCGCGATCATATAGAACGCATAGCTGAACTTGATCCTGGTATTGTACAGCCCATTATCGGATGTGAGGATGAGTTTTACTATCGCAACAAAATGGAGTACAGTTTTGCAACCAGACGCTGGCTTACTGAAGAAGAGATTCAAAGAGAAGAATTTGTGGATGACAATCAATTTTCGGCCGGTCTTCATGCTCCCGGGCGTTTCGATAAAATCCTCAACCTGAACGAGTGCCATCTGCAAGATCCCATTTCCTATCGCCTTCTCGATTTTGTTCGCAGCTACTGCATCGAAAATGATATACCCGCCTTCAACAACCGGGAAAATACCGGCTTTATGAAGCACCTTGTGATACGGAACTCCCACTTCACCGATGATTTGATGGTGAACCTTGTAACCTACAAAGATGATCCGGAGGTTGTCGGGAAACTGAAAGACGCCCTGCTTCTTAAATTTCCGGAGATCACCACTGTTGTAAATAATGTGAATGATCGGCCCAATCCCACGGCCACAGGCAGATTTGAGAATATTTTGCATGGCCCCGGCTACATTGTTGACCGAATCGGGAATCACTCGTTCAAAATTCACGCCAACGCATTTTTTCAGACCAATACCCGGCAGGCCGGGAAACTTTACTCCGTTGCTCGTGAATATGCAGAACTGAATCATGGCGGCCGTCTCTTTGATCTCTACTGTGGCGTAGGCACG
>PWWL01000120.1 GCA_003561515.1 Balneolaceae bacterium | reverse complement strand
GCAAATGCAAATGAAAATACGCTGATCAACGGTGTGAGTGACCGGGTTGAGATCCGGTTTGGGGGCATTGAACAGATCCGCAAAGACGAGCGATTTGATATTTCCCTTGCAAACATCAATCGGAACGTAATCCTTGAGCTGATCCCGGTGCTGGTGCATCACACCAGGCCGGGAGGCATTATCTGCCTTACCGGACTGCTTCACAGTGATGAAGATGCGGTGAGGGAAAGATTGCAGAATGAGCCTGTATCGGTAACCGATTTAAGAAGGGAAGAAGAGTGGATCCTTTTCGAGGTACATGTGAATTCCGCCTGAGTTCGAGATAAAATCTTTGAATTTTGCAGCCAAAAAGTCCCCTCCCCCAAAGTGTCGGCATCAAAAGAGACTTACGAAGGAGGGTAGACATTTTTTCAAATTCTTATATCGAACTAACAGAAAAAGAATAACAGAATGATACGTTCATCCATAGATATCGGCACAAATTCCGTTCTTTTGCTAGTCGCGGAGTTTCAAAACGGGCGACTTCGCGTTCTCGAGGAAGAGCAGTCAGTGCCACGGCTTGGAAAAGGCGTTGACAGCGCGAGAACACTGCATCCCGACAGCATGCAACGGGTTCTGGATGTTCTAATCCGGTACAAAGAGCTGCTGAATCAGAAATACCCCGATATTTCCGACGATACAATTGTAACGGCAACGAGTGCGGTGAGGGATTCAGCCAACCGGGAAGAGTTTTTGGATAAAATCAAAGAAGAGACAGGCTGGGAGGTACGTCTGCTGAGCGGCGATGAAGAAGCCGAGACTACATTTCGCGGAGCAGTTTCAGTATTAAAGCCTTGCGAGAGCGACTTTGTAAGGGTAGTACTCGATATCGGAGGAGGCAGCACCGAAATCGCGGCTGGCAGTGATACAGAACTGAAAGAGGCAGTTTCGGTTGATATGGGCAGCGTTCGATTTTCGGAGAAATTCCTGAAATCCGATCCGCCGCAACCTGCTGAAATGGATGCTGCCAGAAAAGAGATTCAAAATCTGCTGGAAGGTGTGAGGATGAACGGTATCATGAGTAGACCCACAGGCCGTATTGAAGCCGTGGGAGTGGCAGGCACTGTAACCTCAGTAGCTGCAATTGAATTGGGGCTGGATGAATATGATGCGGATAAGATTAACGGCTTTGTACTGACCAAAAATAGGTTAGGCTATATCATCGATAAATTTTCTAAGGCAGATTCAAATCAAATTGAGAAAGAATATCCGGTATTTCTGGCGGGCAGAGGAGATGTTATATTGGCCGGTTTACTAATCCTGGACGAGTTTTTGGGCTGGTGCGGCGTGACTGAGATTACGGTTTCTACGGGTGGGATCAGGCACGGGGTTTTACTGGGTTAACCGGATGTTGGTTAATGGTGTAATGGTGTATTGGTTAATCGGGTGATAATTTGGACGGGATGCAGATATTGCATCTGACATAAGACTATATAGCCTAAATTAAAGATTAGAGTTTGGAATAAAATCTCCCCTCCTTCGTAAGGAGGGGCCAGGGGTGGTTAAAATACTTTGATTTGCGAAAATGGTTGAGAAATTTGCTCAAGACCCTTTTTCGTATCGGGAAATCTGTGGCACAAACGCCCCAAAATGACTCCATGGGAATCGTATCGCTTCGCGTGCAAAAAATGAGCGCTCTGAGCCTCTCATTTCACCGTTAGGGATCTGTGGTTTGGACACATCTTGTCAATATCGTTTTGCCTCTGATCTGGAGATCGCTCTGCTTCAGGCCTCCCGTTGGGTATGCATTCGCTGCACTCACTTAGTCGGGATGAGGTGGAGGGATCTCCTGAAAACCACTGTTGAGTTATGGGATGCAGTTATATCACAGATAAAATTGTGTACACACGATAATCAAATAGCCCCATTTACATGGTTCTTCGCTGCATTTTCATTAGTTTTCGAAAATGGATCCCCTTGCAGCCACAATTAAAGTCCGCCAAAAAGCCCTCGAACTCGGATTCGACAGAATCGGATTTGCCCGTGCCGAACCTCTCGACGAAGAAGCGCGAAGGCTTGAGGAGTGGCTGAAGCAGGATCTGCACGGATCTATGGATTGGATGCAAACCCATTTCGACAAGAGAATCGACCCTACCTTACTCGTGCCGGGGTCCAAGAGCGTAATCAGCGTGATTATGAGCTATCGTTTTGAAAACAATGAGCTCTACGACGCAGCATACCACAACCCCAAAATTGCTAAGTATGCGCGCGGACGTGATTACCACAAGGTTTTTAAAACCCGCCTGAAACAGCTTTTTCGGTTCACGGAAGAGCTTATTGGAAGTATCCATGGGCGCGTATTTGTGGATTCGGCCCCTGTTATGGATAAGGCCTGGGCGCAGCGGGCCGGACTCGGATGGATAGGAAAAAACAGCAATCTGCTCAACAAAACACATGGCTCGTGGTTTCTGATCGGTGAAATGATCGTAGATGTGCCATTTGTTTACGATGGTCCTGAAACCGACCATTGCGGCACCTGTACCCGCTGTATCGATGCTTGTCCGACGGATGCGATTTATGAGCCCTACCGGGTCGATTCCAACCGGTGTATATCGTACCTAACCATAGAATTGAAAGACCAGATTCCGGAAGAGTATCACAAACAGATGGGTGAATGGATGTTCGGATGCGATATCTGCCAGGATGTTTGCCCATGGAACCGTAAAGCGGAATACGGGCATGTAGATGACCTCAGGCCGAGGGACCATGTTCTTTACCCCGCCGATCGTAACTGGGCTGAAATAACCGAAGAAGAGTTTGATGAGATTTTCGAAGGAAGCCCTGTTCGACGCGCCAGGCACGAATGGTTCACCCGCAGTGCTGATATTGTAGCTGAAAACCTGAGCTAGATTACCCGGGATGGGACAGTACCGGTCAACCGGAACTAAAACTCATTGCGCCTGTCTTTGAGCGCCTTATACAACATCTCGCGCGCCCTAAAGATATGCGCTTTAACGGTGCCAAGGGGGAGATCGAGTTCGGTTGCTATTTCTTCGTAGCTTAGCTCTTCAAGATGCCGCATCTCAATAACTACACGGTATTTCTCAGGCAGATTCTTAATCGCTTCATGAATGATATTCTGCCGCTGTTTCCGGATGATCTTTCGATCGGTTTCAGATCCCTCATCCTCAATCTGAAAAGTTACTTCTCCGTCCCTGGTTTTTACGGGATCGTGAATCGACATTGTCTGCAATTTCTTTTTGCGAAGGTAGTCGATGGTATGATTGGTGGTAATACGGTATAACCATGTCGAGAAGGCGTAGTTGGTATCGTAAGACTTGAGATTGTCGAATGCTTTCACGAAGGCTTCCTGGATCAAATCCTCGATCTGCTCATGGTCTTTTACCATTTTGATAATGTGATAGTATAGCGGCTTTTGATATTTATTCAGTAGCTGGCTGAACGCATCCTGATCACCCTTTATCGCCCTCGCCACAAGACGATCGTCTTCCAGGCTGCTTTCGGAAGGGTTTTTTCGGGCCGTCTTATTTTTGGCTTTTTCTTCTTTTTCTGGTGACATCTAGAAGTTTGAAAGCGTTTGCTGGATCATAAAGTTTGCAGAACAAAATATCGTACAAGCAAGATTACAGCATATATCTGATACGCTGAACAATCAGTTATTTGCAAACATAAGCATAGCTGCCAGATAAAACTACCAAGTTTCTAATCAGAGCGCATCAAATACCGGGCTATTTCTACTAATGCTTTTATAATAAAAAAACCCTGCCTGCTTTTCTGAGACAAAGTGATGTATATCTATGTAACTTGTTAATTCAAGCCAACTGCATTCAGAGATGAACGGTTTGCAACCTGTTGAACCTCTCAAAAAAAATCCGGCAAGAACTTCTCCAACGATTGTTCACTGCCGGATGACTCTTAGTTTAGTCGAGGATATCGAGTAACTCGATTTCAAAAATAAGAACGGCACCGGGTGTGATACTGCTTCCGGGAGGAGGGTTATCTCCATATCCAAGTTCAGAGGGAATAAAAAATTCATACGTTGAACCCACACTCATAAGCTGAACACCTTCTGTCCAGCCAGAAATAACGCGGTTCAGGGGAAATGAAGCCGGTTCGCCTCTGGCATAGCTGCTGTCAAACTCTTCACCCGAAACAAGCGTGCCGCGATAGTGCACTTGAACCTGGTCACTTGCTGATGGACGTTCTCCATCACCTTCCTCGATAACCCGATACTGTAAGCCGGATTCAGTTACGATAACATCTTCGCGCTGTGCGTTTTCCTCAAGGAATCTGGCAGACTCTGCCCGGCCTTCTTCAGCCTCCCGGTGTCTGCGAATTTCCTGTTCCATTTGCAGGTCGCTGAAATACTGCTGGATCAGCATTTGCATGGCCATATTTTCGAGAAGGCCTTCTTCGCCATCCAGAGCTTTCTTAAAACCGGCCATAAAATTTTCAAAATCCAAATCATCGATTCCTTCCTGGGTAAGTCCACGTCCCTGAAGGTAACCAATGCTGTAGCTCACAGAGTCAATGTTTGTATTAAGATTGGCTCGGGGTTCGGGCGTATCACAAGCCTGCAGTAGAATAAACGAGAATAGAAACAGAGAAGCTGTGATTAATGATTGTTTCATAAAAGTACTTATTTATTGATTTGTGAGCAGCCAGCGTTTGCTGAAAGCATAATAAACACGGACCGCCAGCATTGAAGATAAAGCTATATAGTTGCAATTAACTTGTTATATTACGGGTCTGAAAATAAACAGTTCTTAAACCATTACTAAACCTTTTTTTTGACATTTGAAGTTTACTGATTTTGACCTCTCTGATTCCCTTCAGGCCGGCCTAAGGGATATCCAGTTCATCGAGCCCACACCCATTCAGGAGAAAGCCATCCCTATTGTTACAACCGGAAAAGACCTTATTGCCACTGCGCAAACCGGTACCGGAAAAACGGGCGCTTTTATCATCCCCATTATGGAGCGTGTGCTTCAAAGCAAAAGGGCAGGTGTGAAAGCTCTTGTAATCACACCTACTCGCGAGCTCGCAACCCAGATAGATGAACAGATCTTTGCCATTGGCTATCATGCCGGAATCAGTTCCGCCACGGTAATCGGAGGCAGTGATTTTTCTGTGCAGGCGAAAGCCCTCAAAGCAGGTGTCGATATCATAGTGGCAACTCCCGGGCGGCTCATTGATCAGAACAAAGTTGTAGGAATTGACTTTTCGACATTGGAATATCTTGTGCTGGATGAAGCCGACAGGATGCTCGACATGGGTTTCATGCCTGATATCAAGAAGATTATTTCATGGCTTCCAAAAGAAAGACAAACGCTTCTTTTCTCTGCTACCATGCCGCAGGAAATCCAGAGACTGGCTTCCGGTATTATGAAGAACCCGGAAAGCGTGGATATTGAACGGTCGAAACCATCACAGTCTGTAGAGCAAAGAGCTTATGCATTGCGCAGCAACCAAAAAGTTACACTCGTTAAGAAAATTTTTGATGATTTGAGCTGGGACTCCTGCATTATTTTCACCTCTACAAAAAAGGGCACCGATGAGCTTCACCGTCTTCTCAGAAAAGAGGGAATCAAGTCGGCAAGCATTCACGGCGACCGCACTCAGGATGAGCGAAATAAAGCCCTGAACGACTTTAAAAATGGTAAAGTACCGGTTATCGTGGCAACCGACGTACTCGCTCGCGGTATTGATATCAAAGGTGTGTCGATCATTATTAATTATGATGTGCCTAACAATACCGATGATTACATTCACAGAATTGGACGAACCGGACGCTACGACAAGTCTGGTATCGCAATAACTTTTATCACCAGGCGCGACAGCCGTACGTTCGATCAGATCGACAAGATCAAGGGCAACACGATCAAGAAGATAAAGCTGCCCGATAATTTCGACGATAAAAGTGATTTTTATTGGGACTCTCCATCCAAAACAGCCAAAGAAAAGGATGAAAAGGAGGATCAAAAGAGGAGCGAAAAGCAGAAGCGCGGACAAAAAAAGAAAACATCCGGTGCTGAAAAAGAGCAAGCTAAAGAACAGTCTGATGCCACTGATGATCGCAGCAGAGGTAAAGGCGCAAGCCGTACAGGCAATCGTGGCAAGGATGATTCGAGACAGCAACAGAATCAAAAGAAGCAGAAAGCGAAATCTACTCAACAAAAAGATCAGGGTGATAAAAGTGATGGTCGCCAGACTAAATCCGGACAGTCGCGCGGTAAGGGATCCGGAAAATCACAAAGGCAGGAGTCTGCTCAAAAACAGCAGGCCCAAACCAAAGCTCCAAAAAAGGGGAAACAGACTCAGAAGCAACAGCAACCCGCTGATGATGAAAAAGTAGTTATACCCCCCGTTATTGAAAAAGCGGTAGAGCGAAACAAACGCACGCGTAAGCCCTCAAAAGGAATTTGGGGTATTATCAAAAGCTTCTTTCCTAAACTTGGGTAACTCAACATGAAAATAAAAAGGTAAGCGGATGGCGCAGCGTCTGAAATCGGTCATCATTTGGGCTGCCATTATTCTGCTTATTCTTTTTTGGCTGCCGTTACTGGCAGTGCAGCGTCTTTTTGACCGCGATCCCGTTCGCTATAAAACCGGCCGGCTGTTCAGAAAACTGGGATACAGTATCTCTAAAGTAAATCCGAATTGGAAAGTGAGCATTGAAGGGCGTACCGATCTGGACGACCGCCATCCTTATGTTATCGTCAGCAATCATCTATCAAATGCAGACATACCCGTAATCTCAAACCTGCCATGGGAGATGAAGTGGGTTGCAAAAAAAGAGCTTTTCAAACTGCCGGTTGCCGGCTGGATGATGAGAATGGCGGGTGATATTTCTGTCGACCGCTCATCGGCTACTAAGCGGGTAGGGGTTTTTAAAAAATGCAAAAAGGTGCTCGATAATAATGTGTCTGTGATGTTTTTTCCGGAGGGTACCCGTTCACGCAGCGGAAAAATGAACAAATTTGCACCCGGAGCTTTCGAGCTTGCAATAATGGAGCAGGTGCCGGTAGTACCAATTGTAATTGACGGTACCCAGGGCTGCCTGCCAAAAAAAACGTGGGTGTTTGAACCGGATGTTTATGTGAAAATGAAAATTCTCGACCCGGTAGACACCACCGGAATGAATAAAGATCAGGGGCTGGAATTGATGAATATCGTTCGTGACCAGATCGTTGCCCAACTTGCAGAGTGGAGAGATGCGTCTGCAAGTGAAGTAGATGCTACGATCAGGAACCCGAATGTTCATCAGAGTTTGCAGGGTAATGATGAAGCTTCTCTTTAGGTTTCTTGTCCGGCTTATCCTTGCCTGATGTCAGATGCCACGCCAGAAATATCCCGGCAAGAGACAATATGAGCGCAGTTACAGGATAAAACAATGTTTCTTGAGGATAAAGAAGGTGAATTTGTCCATAGCGGATTAATATCATCAGAAGAACGAAAAGGATCACCGTCATTATTTTGTGATTGCGGCCATACTTCAGGCTAACCATTGCACCCAGAAATGCCGTTATTCCAGCGAAAATGGTGATGACCAGCGACCATATAAAATCAAACTCTTCGTACGAAATCATTGGTATCGGAATACCTGTAGATACCGCAATGATTATCCGAATGAATGAGTCGAGGGCGATAACAACAGCTAAACCCACCAGGCTGGCTAAAAAAGCATTTTTCATAATGAGTCTGTTTTTTAGATAAATGAATGATCAGAAATTCGCAGCAATTGATAATATCATCCTAAAGATACGGATTTACTTTTTACGGTGTATCCGGCACCTTGTGTGACAGGTTTTCAATAGCTGGGTTTAATGCATACCGGATGATGAGTGGTAATTCTTCTCCGTGATTGCTGAAATTTTTGATATCTTCCGCGTCCTTAAAAGAAAGACATTACGTATTAAAGCAGTATAACCTAATTTATGCCCGAAAACGATTTTTTAGAGCCCAGCGAAGTAACGCATACCGATAAGCAGTTAATGGAATCACCTGAAATGGAGAAGATAGCCGGTGAAGTGATTGATCTTCACAAAATGGAGCTTGGTCCGGCCCAGATCGGATATCTTCTTGTTTATCCAAACATATCGAAGCAGCGTGCAGCAAAGTGTATGAAAGCCTCTCGCGAGGTAAAACACTTTTCCGGCAACGACTATCTGATTGAGATTTCAGGCGATCTATGGGATATGCTTGACGGCGACACAAAAAAGATGCTGCTGTACCATCAGCTGCTCCATATTGACCCTGTATTTAAAGCTAAAAACCAGGAGTGGAAAATGCAGATTCGTAAACCGGATTTTGCGGATTACTACGAGATCAATGACAAATTTGGCAACGAGTGGTACAAAACCATTCAGGCTACGGTTTCATCGCTTTATGATCTAGACCCCAGGCAGGAAAGTAAGGTGAGTGTATAGCCGCTGATTTCGCTGAT
>PWWL01000200.1 GCA_003561515.1 Balneolaceae bacterium | reverse complement strand
GGGGTGAGTCCGCCCGAGTCCGATTCGTTTTTTCGCCGTCCAAATTGTATCTTTCACACGATGACGTCATCACGTCCGTTAACTGTAGTAAAAAACGGAATTATCAATGATCAGACCCATGATGGGCCGTCGTGTCAAGCCCAGAAAATTCGACATGCCTCTCCGGTATTACAATCCTGAGGAAGAGGAAAAAAGACGCAGACGCATCCAGATGAAAACGCGAAGCCTTAGTACTCGCAAGCGCCAGCAGGGGCAAAATATGCGCATTATAATATATGCGGCAGGCCTCGCAATGGTTATCTATATAATGTCTGTACTGTAGGCAAAAATCACAACAGGGAAACTATTTAGACAAGGTAAAAAGCAGTTGAACATTAGCGGAGAATCGGTGCAGTCTATCATCCGCACCATGCCCCCCGAACTTTCGAACAAAATTGCAGCAGGAGAGGTCATACAGCGTCCCGCCTCTGTTGCCAAAGAACTACTCGACAATTCCGTGGATGCAGGCGCCGGCCGAGTACGGCTAATTGTTCAGCAGGCCGGACGCACACTCATTCAGGTGGTTGATGACGGCTGCGGGATGTCGGAAACCGATGCCCGCCTCTGCTTCGAAAGGCATGCCACATCCAAGATTGAGTCGGTCGACGATCTTTTCCGGATCCGCACCATGGGTTTTCGCGGCGAAGCCATGGCATCCATTGCATCCATTTCGCAGGTGGAAATGAAAACCAAGCGCGTGGAAGACGATGCCGGAACCCTGCTCGAAATTTGGGGAGGGGAAGAGAAGAGGTTTGAACCTGTTGCTACCGATGACGGTACCTCGATTGCAGTCCGGAACCTGTTCTACAATGTACCCGCCCGCCGCCAGTTTCTGAAAACCGACGCCACGGAGCTAAGGCACATCATCAGGATTTTTCAGAATACCGCCCTTGCCAATACAGACATTGAGTTTGAAATGCATGCCGACGGCGACAAGATCTACCATTTGCCGTCTCAGCCGCTTGAACAGCGCGTTGCCGACCTGTTTGGCCGTCAATATAAAGCCAGCCTCATTCCGTTCGAAGAAAAGACGAGCTATGTGAAGATCCATGGACTACTGGCTGATCCCAAGCTTGCAAAAAAGAGCAGGGGTGAGCAGTTTCTCTTTGTAAACGGACGCCCGTTTCAGCACCGGTATCTGACCTACGTGATTCTGAGCCTGTTCGATGCCTGGACCAAACAGAACGAATATCCTTTTTATGCCATCTTCCTTGAAATGAATCCATCGCAGGTGGATGTAAACGTACATCCTGCCAAGATGGAGGTAAAGTTCGACGATGAGAGGAGCATCATTCAGCTTGCCCGCTCGGTGGTGAAAAAAGCCCTGAACCAGTACTTCGTGGTGCCGGATGTTGGCGGTTCGGAACGAGCTGAGAAAGATTTTGATCTGAATTTTGAAGGTTTTGCCCCACCGCAAAGCGGAGGCAGCCGCGGACCGGGTGCTTTCGGAGGCAGGCAGGGGAGTGAACCGGTTCAGTTTCCCTCCCGCATCAACTACCGTCAGACTGGATCGATTGACGGAGAGGAGGGCGCTGAGCGATTGTATGGAGATCCCACACCTGACGGGTTCAGGCGTGAAAATGCTCAGGATTTGCCGGAAAGGGAAGGACAGGCGCAACAGAAAGAGGGTACCTCGACCGGAACAGAAAAGGGATTCTGGCAGCTACATAACCGGTATATCCTTACGCAGACCCGTACCGGACTTTGCGTGATTGACCAGCACGCCGCGCACAAGCGGATTATTTACGAAAAAACCCTGAGCGCAACTGAAGAATCGCTGCCCGGAACCCAGCAGCTGCTCTTTGCGCAAACGGTAGAGCTGAGCGCGTCCGAATTTGCACTGCTTGAAGAGCTTCTGCCGATCATACAGCGAATGGGTTTCAGCATTCAGCCGCTCAGCGGAAATACGGCAATCATTAACGGTGTTCCGGCCGATATCGATATCGGCGACGAACGAGCCGTACTGCGCGACATGCTGAACCAGTATCGCGAACTTGACAAAAACCTGAAACTCGAAGCCCGCGACAAGGTGGCGATCGCCTTCGCCTCCCGAACGGCCATTCCCCGCGGCAAACGCCTCTCCGAACCCGAAATGGAGATGCTCATCGACCAGCTCTTCGCCTGCAGCGAGCCTTATCTCGATCCCCTCAAGCGGCCTACGCTGGTGTATATGTCAATGGAGGAGTTGAGGAATAGGTTTCGGTGATGTACTCACCCCTCCCAAGGGGATCCCTTCAGGGCCGGCCCCCTCTCTTCTCACTTTGTTCGAAAAGAGGGGGTGACTCTGATTCGGGGAATCTTTTACGAAATAATAACTGTTTTGCACACTTAGCTTCTTATCGGTTTGGCCTAACCAACTCTCTTTGATCAAAATCTGTGGCTCTGATGTAACTTTTCTGTCTCTTTTCTCGATATACAGTGCATCCAGTCCACACAACTATAATTTCGGAGGATGTTATGGTACGATTTAATGCTCATTTGAGTCCTTTACTTTTGGGTTTTTCACTGCTTATGGTTGCACTTGTTTTGGCAATATCCGCATGGGAATTCTTTCGAACCGAATCGGTGACGCTGATCTTTCTGATTCCCGCACTTTTTCTGGTTGTGGCGCTCTTTTCAGTAAAAAGCTATAGTATTGACGGGAACCGACTCATAATTCGCAAAAGAGGTGGCTGGCAGAGTGTTATTGACCTGAACGATCTATCGGATGTAGCCACCGCTTCCGGGCTGCTCTGGCGATCGGTTTCTCTGTGGAGCTCAAAAGGGCTGTTCGGAGTCTCCGGCTGGATCTGGAATAGAACGGCTGGCATCTACCGGGCATATGTAACCAACCCCGCTAACATGGTGATGCTTGAATTTCGCGATGGACGCAAGGTGGCTTTATCTCCGGATGATCCGGATCGTTTTCTGGAGGGGCTTGGTAATTTGAAGCATTCGTAGTTGCTTTACAATTGAGTAGGCAAATGACGATTCTTTTCAAAGTGGTTCCTCTCAATCTGGCTCATCAGGCAGGTCAGGACAAACAATCTCTTGAAATTTATCACAGACTCAATATCACTTAAAAATCCAGAATAATCCCTATGGTCGGGAGTATGGAAGACTCACTAAGCTGGTCAACCCGTACCAACTCGGGGTTGTCGCCATTTTGGAGCAGAAAGCTGGGCTCTGAAGGGGTATTCTGCCCGAACAGGTTCTGGATCTCGAGGTATACATCCAGCGATACATTCTGAAAATTCCACTTCCGGTCGATCCGGATGTCGGTGGTGTTGAACGGACTCAGGCGTTCGCTCCCCAGCCGGTTGTAGTCGAACACAAAGGCGGGGTAGGTTTCGATGCTGCGCTCCTCGTTAATCGGGGCAAACGGTGTGCGGCCAAGCAGACGCGTTCTCACACTGAACTCCCAGCTGTTGCCGATCTGATATCCGCCTGTGAAGGTGAGCAGGTGGCGGCTGTCCCATGCAGACGGCAGGTAAAGATCGCGATCAAACCCTGTAAACTCACTCCAGAAGAGCGTATAGGCGAGGATGGCGTAGTAGTTGGTGGCCAGCGTCTGTTGTGTCAGGAATTCGACTCCGTAGGTTCGCCCGCGTCCGGCAGACTCCACATTGTCATTCCCCAGCACCTCGAACCCGCCGCCGAGATTGGCCAGGCTTACTTCTTCACGAATTGATACTGGGTAATCATCATACAGCTTCAGGAATCCCTCAACTGATATCTTGGTGCTGGATCGCGGGAAGAAGTTGATGCCACCCGTCAGGTGATCCGACCGGATGTAGCGCGTGTCACGGTTGATAAATTCGCCTCCTTCCTGATATCCGAGAAGATTGAGCGGCGGTTTCTTGAAGTAGCGTCCGGCTGATAATACCGCTCTCCATTGTCCGGCCTCATCCAGTTTGGCGGTGAGGGAGGCCCGCGGTGAGAGCGTTCGGTAGATTTCGTTTCCGCTGTCGGTAAAGGTGTTTCCGTCGAAACGGACACCGGCGGTGAGGTCGACCCGGTCGGTAAGTCGCTCAGATGACCACTGAAAAAATCCGCCATAGCTTAAAAAAGTAAGGTCTGAATCGAATTCAACATTCGTATTCTCATCGAAAAAATCATTTCGGAAAATGTTCACGCGAGCGGATGCCCCTGCCGATATGGTAGAGCGCTCCCGGAAGAAGGTGGTTTCATTACGGAGCGTTTTCCGCCACTCCCTGGCCCGGTTTCGGGAGAAGAGGCCCTCCTCGTTTTCATTGTCGCGATAGCGCAGGAAATCGTTGTAGAACCAGCTTCGGCTCAATGAGGTGCGCGTGACGCCCAGCCCGTCGCTCAGGCGGTGCTGCCACGTTAGGCCGGTGGTGTTGGTGCGCTGACGAATCACGGGCACCTGGTCCAGAATTGCCTGCTGATCCGGGGTGATGTCGTCCGGTACGTTGATTCTGAAATCATCAATTGAACCCACACCTAGAAAGGAGATCTGGTTCCGTGCGTTGAAACGATGATCCACCTTGTACTGATAGTCCCAATAGTCGGGCAGGAAAGGGAGGTCGATCAGCTGAAAAAGAAGCTGCAGGTAGGAGCGGCGGACCGAAGCGAGAAATGTGGTGTTGGATGATGAAGCATCGCCCTTGAAGAGCGGCCCCTCTGTTGTGAGTGCAGCTTCACTGGCACCCACCCTGAAATTGGTCCGGAATTCCCGGTCATTGCCTCTGCGCTGATTGAACCGGAGCACGCCCGAGAGAGCGTTGCCGGCAGAGGCGCCAAACGCGCTTGTACTCAATTCCACACCATCAAAGAACGCGACGTTCAGCAAGCCAACGGGTCCGCCGGCACTTCCCTGCGTGGAGAAGTGGTTGATGGTCGGGATTTCGATTCCATCCAGAAAATAGACGTTCTCGTTGGGTGCACCACCGCGGATGATCACATCGTTGCGAAAACCGGTAACCGAACCCGATACACCCGGAAGTGACTGCACCACTTTGGCGATATCGCTGTTGCCGGCTGGGTAGGTTGAGATCTCTTCCGGGGATAGGCGTCTGAAGCTGACCGGATTTTCCGGCGGAGCTGTAAACGGTTCAGACACTGTAACTACTACTTCACCCAGATCGGCAGCTGTAGGCGTCAGTTCAAAGTTGATATCCCGGGTGCCGGCGCTCCTGATGTTGATATTACTGCGCTGCTGGCTTTCATAACCGATGAATGTAGCAACAACCGTATAGGTGCCCGGCTCGATGTTGGTGATCTCATAGAAGCCGTCTTCATCCGTGCTGGCACCTCTGTTGGTTCCCTGCAGGCCCACATTCGCGCCAAGCAGCGGCTCACCTGTTCGTGCATCGGTAACATATCCCGTCAGAGTTCCCGTGGACTGAGCCAGAGAGTCGGCCGATAATCCATTTAGCAGAATTAACATTGCTGTGATGGCTGATGTAATAGCAATTCGAAGTAAAAGCTTCATTGTCGACTTTGAGAGATAATCTCTTGGTTAATTTCGTTCTAAACGCAAACCCTTATTGCCGTTTGGCAAGGTAGTTTGATGAGAATAAATTCAAAATGAGGAGGCAGCGTTCTCTTGTGGAGGAATTTTTACACGTTGTGGCACAAGTTGTTGACTCACTTCCTTTCGGACTCACCCCTCCCAAAGGGATCCCTGCGGGGCTGTCCCCCTCTCTGCGCGCAGTTTCTGCCAGCCTTAAGGGCTGCCGAAACTACTTGCAAAGAGGGGGAACTCCTTGGGTTGAACTTGCCCTGTAATTTGATTTCATTTCTTTAGCAGAGTCATTATTGAAAGAAGAGAGAATTAAGTGAGAGAGGTATGTTATGTACAGTAAAAGGCAGATCATATTACTGGCACGGGAGTTGAGAAAGAGATCCACAACGGCCGAAAGATTGTTGTGGGATGAACTGCGAAGCAGACGTTTTCACGGGATCAAATTTCTGCGCCAGTTTCCAATCGTTTATGAAGTGGATCGTGGTTTATACCGCTTTTATATCCCTGATTTCTATTCGCACAAGCTGAAATTGGACATAGAACTGGATGGAAAAATTCATCAACTCCAGAAAGAATATGATGAGGACAGAGACTTCATCCTTAATCAGTTTGGAATAGCCGTAATCCGCTTCGAAAACGAAAGAACACGGGAAATGGAAAAGTTGAAAACTGACTTGCTGGAGTTTATAAACCAATTAAGGAGCTCCCCCTCTTTTCGAACGAAGTGAGAAGAGAGGGGGCCGGGGGTGAGTCCGAAAGGGGGTGAGTCCGTCACAAACTCAACCAAGGAAACTTCCTATAATCCGGCTTCCGCTTCTCGAGAAACGCATCGCGGCCCTCTTTCGCCTCTTCAGTCATGTAGGCAAGGCGGGTGGCTTCGCCGGAGAATACCTGCTGGCCAACCATACCATCGTCCACCAGGTTGAAGGCGAATTTGATCATGCGGATCGCCGTCGGGCTTTTGCCCAGGATTTCCTGTGCCCATTCAAATGCGGTCTCTTCAAGTTCCTCGTGAGGAACCACCGCATTCACCATGCCCATCTCATAAGCCTCCTGGGCGGAGTAGTTGCGGCCGAGGAAGAAAATCTCCCGGGCGCGTTTCTGGCCCACCTGACGCGCAAGCAGGGCCGAGCCGTAACCGCCGTCGAAACTGGCCACATCGGCATCGGTCTGTTTGAAGATGGCGTGCTCTTTGCTGGCGAGGGTCATATCACAAACCACGTGCAGGCTGTGTCCACCGCCCACGGCCCATCCCGGCACCACACAGATCACCACCTTGCTCATGAAGCGGATCAGCCGCTGGATGTCGAGTACATTGAGCCGCTGAACGCCGTCGGTTCCCTCATACCCTTTGGCGCCGCGCACTTTCTGGTCGCCGCCGGAACAGAAGGCGTACACTCCGTCTTTGGCCGGACCTTCACCCGAGAGCAGGATCACACCGATGGAGGTATCCTCACGGGCATCGATGAGCGCTTCCTCAAGTTCGAAAAGTGTCTGCGGACGAAACGCATTCCTGACCTCCGGACGGTTGAACGCGATCCGGGCAACGCCCTTACGTTTTTTATAGGTGATATCCTGGTACTCTTTTACGGTTTTCCAGTCAGAATCAGACATGATGGTGATGGGTTTCAATAAAGGTTTTTAAAATTTCAGTGAGCTGTCCGGGACTGTCGGCGTGCACGCGATGCCCGGCGCCTTCAACAATCTGCAGATCACAATCATTGCAGAGGCCCGACATCCGGGTCATGACCGACACATATTTGTCATCGAGCTGCCCGGCCACAAGATAGAGAGGCAGATGCAGTTGGTGCAACCCTTCGCACACGGCCGGCATCACGCCGGCGCCAAACCCGCGCAGCGAGAGAACCATCAGCCCGGGATCCTGCTTCAGCATAAGCTCCCGGTACGACTTTTTCTCATCATCCGGCGTATGTTCAAAAAGAGGGAGTTCAAGCCAGCGGCTGATGAACCCTTCGAAACCGGATTCAATTTCCGCAGCCCGCTGCTCATCCGCTTCTGTGCGCTGCTTGCGTTTATTTTCGTCCTCTATCCCGCATTGAGCGCTTTCGATGATGACTCCCCGGAACAGCTCCGGATGCCTAAACGCAAGCTGCAGGAGCAGTCGTCCGCCCATGCTGTAGCCGTATGCGAACAGATGATCGAACTGAAACCGGGAGAGCACCGACCGAAGCTGCTCAACCTGGCGGCGGGTTTTGAATAATTCCGGATCAGGCGGAGTCTGGCTTTGCCCATGTCCGGCAAGATCAATCGTGAGGGGGTTGCAAAACCGGCATAGCGGCTCAATCAGGTGACTGAACGCCTCTTCTGATCCCATAAATCCATGCATCATCAGCAGAACGGGGAGGTTCTTTTTGGACTGATGAAGCGTGAGGTGATACCGGATTCCGTCAGAGTAGAGCTTCATGGTTCAGGTTGATGCCGGGTAATTCCAGAGTGATTTTCGAAGGTTCATGCTTGCATCCGCATCCGTCACGCATTCAACCAAAATGGCTCCGCTCAGGCTGCTGAAGCTGAATTCATCCAGCTGATTCTGTGTAGTGATTTTCCTGTAGGTGATGCCGTGGGCTTTTGCCAGCGATTCCAGGTCAACGGATTGAGGAGTCTCAAAATAGGGAGTGTAGAGCTCTTTTGTTTTATGAACCGGCAGCATCCTGAAAATGGTACCGCCGCCGTTGTTTACCACCAGGATCACAAAAGGCTGTGAATGCTTCTCCCTGAGCGACAACAGGGCGTTGGAATCGTGAAGAAACGCAATGTCGCCGGTGATGCAGATCACAGGCTGATCCGATCCTCTCAGGATACCGATTGCGGTGGAGGTAATACCGTCAATTCCGGCGGCACCGCGGTTTACGAACTGTGCAGGTGAGGAGGAGCCAAAGAGCGCCATATCCCGGGGAATGAGGGAGTTGGAGAGCATTACGTTCCAGTG
>PWWL01000173.1 GCA_003561515.1 Balneolaceae bacterium | reverse complement strand
GTGCAGATAAATTATTTAGCCATGGCTAAAAATTTTATATCTTTCGCAAAAACTGACCGCAAAACATATTATGGGCGAAACACAACTTGCGCAATGGTTCTTAAGCCTGCACCCGGTGATGCAGGCGTTTCTTGCAGGCACATGGTGCTGGATCACAACCTCAGTTGGCGCTGCCGTAGTTTTTTCGAAGAAAAAAGTGAGCCGGAAATTTTTAGATGCCGCGCTGGGTTTTGCGGCAGGCGTAATGATAGCCGCCAGTATCTGGTCGCTTCTTGAGCCATCGATGGAGATGGCCGATTCTCTAGGTCTTATAAAATGGATCCCCGCCACAACCGGATTTATTCTCGGTGCGTTAACTATCCGTCTTGCCGATGCCTATGTGCCTCATCTGCACCTTGGCCTTCCCAAAGAAGAGGCAGAGGGTGTGAAAACCACCTGGCGTCGTGCAACATTACTTGTGATGGCAATTACCCTGCACAACATCCCCGAGGGATTGGCTGTAGGTGTACTTTTTGGGGCTGCAGCATCAGGGATAGATCCTACCGGAACAGCAACGGTTGCCGCAGCGATCGCACTCGCCATTGGGATTAGCATACAGAATTTGCCGGAAGGAATGGCTGTATCGATGCCTTTGAGGGGTGAGGGTGTGTCGCGCTGGCTCAGTTTTAACTACGGACAGCTTTCCGGAATAGTGAATCCCCCATCGGCCGTTATCGGTGCGTTGGCCGTGATCTTTATCCAGCCAATACTTCCCTATGCCCTCGGCTTTGCAGCCGGCGCCATGATCTTCGTGGTGGTTGAAGAGCTGATCCCCACATCTCAGCGCGCGGGTAACACCGACATCGCCACCCTGGGCACCGTGATCGGGTTCTGCGTGATGATGGTACTTGATATCTCTCTTGGGTAATAATTTGCCTGGTTTATAATCAATGGTATGCAGGAGAATAATTACTGTATTTGTACTCAGTATCTGATTATGAGATTATCAAACATTGTAAGGGCATTTCCGGCCTTGAGGTTTCCGGCCGGAGAATGATCTGTGGTGCCTTACGAATCCTAAGCCTCGCAGGCATAATCGTGTGGAATCAAGGCAAAAGTAAGAAGGAAAGAGATTGTGTAACTTCAATAAAACAGTAAAAGAAAAAGCGCTTTCAATTCGGAAACCGTACTTTTTCCCTTCAATTGTCCTGAAATAATGGATAGAGAGTTTTTAAACCGTTATTTTAATAAAGATATAAAGCTGCCGGAAGGCAGGTAAATTTGAAATTGAAAAGGAGCAACTTTTATGGCAAAAATTAAAGTTGGAATTAACGGATTCGGCCGGATAGGGCGACTTGTAATGCGGTCAATCCTCGAGCATCAGGATGATAACATTGAAGTAGTGGGAATTAATGATTTGACCGATGCCAAAACACTCGCACATCTTTTTAAATATGACTCAGTTCAGGGGAAATTTAACGGTGAAGTGCATGCCGATGGAAATGATCTGGTTATAAACGGTAATAAAATCGGAGTATCTGCCGAGCGCGATCCTTCGAACCTGAAATGGGGTGAGCGCGGTGCCGAGGTTATTGTGGAGTCTACGGGTATTTTCCGTGACGACAAAGGATGTCAAAAACACATTGATGCAGGTGCAAAAAAGGTGATTATCTCTGCACCCGGAAAAGGCAACGTACAAACAATTGTTCTTGGTGTTAACGACCACGAGATTGACAAGAGTAAAACTATCTACTCTAACGCAAGCTGCACCACCAACTGCCTTGCGCCGATGGTGAAAGTGCTTGACGAAGCGTTTGGCGTGGAGAAAGGCTTCATGACCACCATCCACGCCTACACTGGCGACCAGGCTCTGGTTGATGGCCCTCACTCCGACCTTCGCCGTGCACGCGCTGCAGCGGTAAATATTGTACCTACAACTACCGGAGCTGCTGCTGCCGTTGGCCTGGTGCTTCCGCATCTCAACGGCAAGCTCGATGGTGGCGCGGTTCGCGTTCCCGTTGCAACCGGCTCGCTTACCGACTTCACCGCCGTTGTGAAGAAGGGAACCACCGAGGAGGAAGTGCTCGCAGCCTTTAAGAAAGCCGCAAACGGTTCGCTGAAAGGTATTCTTGAATATAGCGATGAGGAACTGGTTTCCACAGATATTATCGGCAACCCACACTCTTGTATTTTTGATGCAGGCACCATCAAGGTTGACGGCAACCTGGTAAAAGTGATCGGCTGGTACGACAATGAAGCCGGATATTCGGCAAGAACTGTCGAGCTGATTACGCGTGTAGTGTAATCTAACTCCATCATCCGATGACTTCCCGTCATCGGATGAATCATGAGTCTCATAAAAACCCGCCCGGATATAATTCGGAGCGGGTTTTTTATTCAAAGTATTCCTATTAATTCCTCTTGAGATCGTTGATAAAGGGACGCAAAAGATCAATTTTATTGGTTTGTCGATTGTCAGATCCGGTTTTTATTAAATAGCTTCAGAACCCTATATTCCTGAATCAAATCAAACAAGGTTCAATTTTATAAGGGCAAAATCATGATGCTGCGAAAAACGTTACTACTCTCCTTACTCTCATTTCTGCTGCTGGCAGCGGTTCTGCCGGCACAGCCCATTACCATCGACCGGGTGGAGCCCGATAACTGGTGGACCGGCTTTAATGAGCAAGATGTACAGCTGCTTGTGTATGGCGAAAATATTCAATCGGCCAGGGCCTCGGTCGATTATCCCGGGGTAACCCTCGAGCGCACCACACTGGTGAAAAATCCGAATTACCAGTTCCTCACGCTTCGTATTCATGAGGAAGCGGAGCCCGGCACGGTGCAGATCAATTTTACGAGGGGGAATCACACAACCACCCACGACTATGAAATTCGCGAGCGCAGCAACAGCCCGAACCGCAACCAGGGGTTCGATTCGTCGGATGTAATCTACCTGCTGATGCCCGACCGCTTTGCCAACGGCAATCCCGATATCGATGAAATACCCGGCATGCTCGAAGGGGTTGACCGAAGCAATCCGGACGCGCGTCATGGCGGAGATATCCGCGGCATCATCAACAATCTCGATTATATCAAAGACCTGGGAATGACCGCCGTCTGGTTCACGCCCATCCTGGAGAACGACATGCCGCCCGAGTATGGCGCCTATCACGGATATGCGGCTACCGACATGTACCGGGTTGACCGCCGCTTCGGCACCAACGAGGAGTATCTTGAGCTGATTGATAAGGCACACGGCATGGGGATGAAGGTAATCATGGATATGATCCACAACCATGTGGGCACGCACCACTGGTTTATCAAGGACCTGCCCACCGACGACTGGGTGCACCCGCTCGAAGTGTATGGCACCACCAATTTCCGAACTTCCACGGTGATGGACCCTTACGCATCGGAGTATGATTTTAACAGTACGGTGAAAGGCTGGTTTGTGGTGGATATGCCCGATCTCGATCAGCGCAACGAGCTTGTGGCAACCTACCTGATTCAAAACACGCTCTGGTGGATCGAGTACTCCGGAATCGACGGTATCCGTATGGACACTCATCCCTATCCCTACAAAGAGTATATGGCTGAGTGGGCGAGGCGCGTGCTGGATGAGTTTCCGGATTTCAACATCGTGGGCGAGGCGTGGATGCCCAACACGCCTACCACCGCGTACTGGCAGACCGGCTTTCCGAGCTTCGATGGCTATGAGAGCTATCTGCCAAGCGTTACCGATTTCCCTCTTTACGGTTCACTCATCGCCGGCCTCAATGAGCAGCCCGGTTGGGATACCGGCATCTCACGGCTCTACTTTACCCTGAGCCAGGATTTTCTCTTCCCGGATGCCAACCTGAACGTGATCTTTCCCGGCAACCACGATCTCGACCGGATTTTCACAGTGATGGGTGAGGACTATGACAAGTACAAACTGGCCCTGAGTTTTATCCTTACCACGCGCGGTATTCCGCAGCTCTACTATGGCGACGAAATCCTGATGACCGGCGGCGGGCCCGACGGACTGAAGCGGAAGGATTTCCCCGGCGGCTGGGCCGGTGATCAGATCAACGCATTTACCCATGAGGGTCGTATTCAGCTGGGTGAAGAGACCGGCTTTCCCGTGTTGGAAGCGCACGATTTCCTGAAACGGGTGTCCATCTGGCGGCAGGACAAGGATGTGATCCACAACGGCAAGCTCACTCATTTCATCCCGGTGGACAATGTTTATGTCTATTTCCGCCACAATGAGGAGGAGACCATCATGGTGGTGCTCAATGGCCAGAACGAACCCCGAAGCCTTGATATGAGCAGGTTCTCGGAACTGCTTGACGGCTACAATTCCGCGCACGATGTGGTGGGCAGCCATTCCTTCCGCCTGGGCGATCAGCTCGAGGTAGCCCCGAGGCAGGCGATGATACTGGAATTGGGTGTGGAATAAACCCGGACGTAGAATGTTCACCGCAGAGGCGCTGAGGCCGCGGAGGTTTTTAGTGGGATAGGCATTAAAAAGTCCCCTCTCGAGAGGGAACTTTTTGGCCCAACACATTAGAACAACATCAGCGATCTCCGCGGTTTAGAGGTGTTAGATTCACGGCATTGCCGCCAATGTAAACCGCATGAATGGAGCGCAGGTTGCGGATGCTTTGGAGTGGATTTTGATCGAGTACCACGAAGTCGGCCTGTTTGCCGGGCTCGAGAGTACCGAGCTCGTCGTCGATGAAAGTGCACTCTGCAGCAAAGCGTGTGGCGGACGTGAGTACATCAAGCGGACTCATTCCGGCGGCTTCCATCATCTCCATTTCCATATGTTCGAAGTAGCCCTGAAAGCGGGCAGGCGGACCGCTGTCGGTGCCCATGGCTATGCGAACGCCGGCTTCATGCAGATCCATCATATTTCGCTCGGCCAGCGGAAGTGCATTCCGGTAAAAATCGGCACTTTCGCCCTTAAATAACTCCTGTACCCGAGGCAGCTGCAAATTCTCGATAATAGCCGGGGCCACTTCTCTTGTAAAAAACGGATCGTCGAAAAAAGGTGGGCGTTCTGCGTATATATACGTAGAAACTTCACGGGTCAGGGTTGGGGTTAGGCATACATTTCGTTCAAGCATCATGTCGATAAAATCATCGTCAACCGGCTCATTTCTGACGCTGTGGGCGATCAGATCTGCCCCGCTTTGCAGCACGCCCTTGGCATCCTCGAGGGTTACAATGTGGGCGGCAAGGGGAACGCCGTGCGAGTGTGAAGCTTCAATTACGGCGCTGTATACTTCAGGGCTCATCTTATCGCGGGTTCCAAGGCCGTCATCCACGCGGATCTTGCTCCAATCGGGGTTTCGCTCTATCCGCTCAGCCACTTCATCGGCGGCATCGCCGGCCGAGGAAGGATTCAAAACATCGCCGGCTAAAAATATCCTCGCCATTCCGTTTTCGGCCTGGTCAATATTATCCCGTACCAGAAAGGCATGGATGGGTTCGTCGCCCAGGCTAACCACAGTGGTAATACCGTACCTTGCATAGAGGCGCAGCTGCCTTATTACGTTGTCGGTGTTGTGGGCATCCACGCCGCCGATCAATCCATCCGCAACGCCTACATGGGCGTGTGCATTAATCAGCCCCGGAATTACGTACCGGCCTTCAAGGTCTACACTGGCTGCACGCCGCGGGAAGTCCGCATCATCCATCTGCATCACCTGTACAACTTTTCCGTCGCTAACAAGCAGTGCTGCATTTTCTAGAGGCGTTTCTCCGGTACCGGTCCAGATGGTGGCGTTCGTATAAACGGTGAGGTCTTCATCGGGCTGTTCGCCACAGGAAACCAGAATTAGAAAAAATGAGAATAGAATAAGCAGTGCGGGGCTAAATGAGAAAACTGATTTGTGCATGGAACACGGTTTGTTTTTATTCTTGACGGTTTAGGATTGCCGCTTAAGATAGTGCGGCAGGGGAGATCAGTTCAAGAAAAATTGACATTACATTTCGCGCATGTAGGGCCCCACTTCAAAAACCATCATGCCGAGCCATACCAGGAATATTAAAATAACAAGTATAATCAGGGAACTGAGGATAAATCTTGTTTTACCCGAAAAGGAGGCAGGCATGCCGTAAATCATCTTTACTCCAATCAGCAGTACAAGAATGAAAAGGACAATGACCAGCAGCATCGGGGTTCCTGTTTCTAAAGATTATTATGACGTTAACGCTTGTTCAACATCCTGCAAAATATCATCGGCATTTTCGAGGCCAACCGCAATTCTTATCAATCCGGGAGTGATACCGACCGCCATCCTTTCCGCTTCGGTGAGTTTCGAATGGGTTGTGGACGCGGGGTGGGTCACTATTGTACGGGTGTCGCCGAGATTGGCCGAGCGTGAAAGCAGGTCTATCCGGTCAATAAATGATTTTGCCTTGTCGAAACCACCTTTAATTTCGAAACAGACTACACCGCCGCCGCGCTTCATCTGGCGCCTTGCGAGCTCCAGCTGGGGATGGTTTTTGTGGTGCGGATACTTTACAAAGTGCACATTCGAATTGCCGGCAAGGAAGACTGCGAGTTTTTCGGCATTGTCGCAGTGTCGGTCCATTCGTACACCCAGGGTTTCAAGGCTCTTGCTGAAAAGCCATGCATTAAAAGGAGAGAGTGCCGGTCCGGTATGGCGGGTAAAGAACCGGATCTCTTCAATATATTTTTTCGATCCAACAATCACTCCGCCGATGGCGCGCCCTTGTCCGTCGATAAACTTGGTGGCTGAGTGCTGAACAAGATCAGCCCCAAATTCAATGGGCGTTTGCAGGTAAGGCGTGGCGAAGCAGTTATCCACCACGTAAATGAGGTTGTGAGCTTTTGCCAGCTCACCGGCCCATTTCAGGTCGATCAGATCGAGCCCGGGGTTCGACGGGGTTTCAAGAAACAACAGTTTGGTGTTTGGCTGAATCAGGCTCTCCCATTTGTCAGGTTCGCGGGTGTCGGCATAGGTAAACGTGATTCCCCACCGCGGGAGCAGCTGGCTTAAAATCTGGTGCGATGATCCGAACAGCGATCTTGAGGCAAGAATATGATCCCCTTGTTTCAGCAGGCCTCCAAGGCAACCGAAAATGGCGGCCATTCCCGATGCAGTGGCTACACCGTCTTCAGCACCTTCCATCGTACAGATTTTAGCAATAAACTCATCCGTGTTCGGGTTGGAGTAGCGGCTGTACACGTTGCCCTCTATTTCGTTCGCAAACATGGCCCGGGCGTGTTCGGCCGATTCAAACGTAAAGCTTGAGGTCATATATAGCGGTGTTGAGTGCTCCCGCTCGGCCGTGGTGGGGGTCTGAGTGCGAATTGCGTGGGTTTCGAAGTGCTTCTTTTTTGGCATGATTTGATCAGGTGTTCGGATTCGGCTTTACTTTCAAAACCTACTTTATGCGGCTCAAGATCTGCTAATCAACGATTTCAAAACTGCTCGTAATCTCTGCAGTTTTTTCCAGGGTTTTAGAAACGGAACAGTACTTGTTGATGGAGAGATCGATAGCGCGAGCCACTTTTTTCTCGTCGAGATGACTGCCTTTCAGAATAAAATGAATGTGTACGCTGCTGTATTCGGTATAATCGGCCACCTTCACCCGTTCGCCGGTTACCTCAATCTTTAGGTCGTCGGGATTCTGGCGCTGCTTTTTTAAAATACCAACCACATCAATTGCAGAGCAACCGCCGGCAGCTGCAAGGAGCATCTGCATTGGCCTGAAACCGCCATTTACACCTCCGATCTCTGCAGTACCATCCATTCGGATGGTAACTCCGTCCTCGTTAGCTGCTTCCATTAATACTGCATCATTCAGACGATCTATCGTAATTTTTGACTTCATCTTTTCATAATAGATTGGGGTTTACACTGGTGAAAATACTGTTTTTTTGCAACCGATATGTTTTGAGGTACTCATCAAATTAATTTACTTGTTTTAGGGATCAAGCCGCATAATAAGCTGAAAGCTATCCCGGTCGAGACCTTCAGGTTCTTTCCGTAAAAAGAGCAGTTCAAAGAATTCACCGTTTTTCCAGGTCTCTACAAATTCATCATAGTTAAGCGCACCGGGATTACCGCTTTGGCCGCCAGGATAAACACCGTAGCCCCGAACTCCCTCAGGATCAAGTTCAACAATCATTCTCCATGAAGGTCCATGGCTGCTTCTTATGGCGTTTAGCGATTCATCGCTGCCATCGGTAAACACGCTCATAACCCCGAGGCCGGGTATCTGCCCCAGGTGATTCAAATTGGTGTTGTTTACATATCCCCACTTCCAGGCATCGCCGGGTTCTCCAAACCGTGCCACTAGGCTCTCGATGGCGGTTTTAAATGAACGGTTCACAAGATCGGCCAGGGTTTCTGTTTCATCGGTTGAGATGTCGTTAAACCAGTGAGAATCCGGTTCATTCAAAATCAGGTCTACCGTACGGTCGCGCTGGGGCCTTCTCATCGGGTAATCCGTGTCGTATTTATTTTCCCAGATGGCCCGGTACAGCTC
>PWWL01000033.1 GCA_003561515.1 Balneolaceae bacterium | reverse complement strand
GAGGTGAGTATCGAGCCCGATGTCGTCGCGGATCACTTCTTTAAGCTGCATCCGCTTCAGCCAGTTGATGATTTTTTTGCCAATAATGAGGCTGATGATCAGCGCCGTGGCTGCTGCAAAGGCCGTTCGGGTGGTTATAAAGTCGAACGCTCCGAATCCGGGTGGACTATAAAGAGTATTGAGCCAGTCGATGAGATGGTACAGCATCAGTTCACCTCACAATTTTTGGCATGTCCTTTTCGCCAGGCAAGAGCGGTACTCGCCTCTTCACGATCGTCGAAATGCTTTCTGATGCCGTTGATTTCCTGATATGTCTCGTGGCCCTTGCCGGCAATCAGAATAATACTGTCAGCGTCCGCTTCGGAAATAGCCACATGTATTGCTTCCTTCCTCGATGTAATGGCGCGGTAAGTAAACGTTTTAGAGAAACCTTCTGTAATCTCCTCAATGATGGCCGCAGGATCCTCAGACCGTGGATTGTCGGACGTAACAATGACCTCATCGGCGTGGGTTTCCGCAATTTTTGCCATGGCAGAACGCTTGTTTCTGTCTCGATCTCCTCCGCAGCCAAACACAATGATCAGTTTCTGCTTGTCTGTTTTAAGGTTGGTAAGCGTGGAAGCCACATTATCGAGCGCATCGGGGGTGTGGGCGTAGTCAACAATTACCACGGGATGTTTGCCGTGATTGCCGTTGATAGATACACGTTCCATACGGCCCTCGGCTCCCCTGCAGTCGCCCAGAACCGAAGCCACGGTTTTACCGTCAAATCCAAGAGCAGTGCAAATAACCATCGCCTCAAGCACATTTACAGCGTTAAAATAACCCAGCAGGGGGGTTTTAACTTTGACTCCCTCAACCCCGATCAGGCTGCCGGCGGCCGTCGACTCTTCCACACGCCCATTGATTATGGCATTACCCTTGAAGGAAAAATCGAGTACCTTTGCCTTGGTATCCTTAACCATATATGAACCGTATGCGTCGTCGGCATTGGTAACGGCCCAGCCGGTTACCGGAAGCCCGTCAAAAAGATGTTTTTTGGCTGCCGCATACTCTTCCATCGTTTCATGGTAGTCGAGATGGTCGTGGCTCAGGTTGGTGAACGCGGCCACTTCAAACGTGAGGCCTTCCACCCGTTTTTGATGGAGTGCGTGTGAGGAAACTTCCATCACCATGTATTTGCAGCCGGCGTCAACCATTTTTTTCATGTCGGCGGCCAGCTCGATGGGATCGGCCGTGGTGAGGCGACTGGGCATTACCTCATCATTGATTTTCTTGGAGATCGTTCCCAGCAATGCGGCGCCCTGCCCGAGGTTTCTGAGAGTCTGCCATACAAGGGTTGCAACCGTGGTTTTTCCGTTTGTGCCGGTTACTCCGACAATCAAGAGTTCTTTGGCAGGATCGCCGGCCAGCTTTTGGGCCAGAGGAGAAAACAGTGATCGCGTATCGTTTACCCGGATCTGGGCAGCGGGATGATCAACCAAAGGCTCTTTTTCGGAAATGATTACAGAAGCACCCTGCTCAATGGCGGAATCAATGTAGTTATGTCCGTCCGTTTGAGTCCCTTTAATGGCTATAAAGATGTCACCGTTACTAACAGAACGCGAATCCTGGCACAGTGATCCCATTCGTTCGGGCGGTGTTCCCTCCACCGAAACGGGATTGCAGAATTCTATGAGTTCGTTGTACGTCATCTTCACTGGTTACATCATCGCATACTAATTGGCGGCAACTGTGGCTGCTTCCTGCATAGGTCGCGCCATGCCGCGCACGGTTACGGTACGTCCTTTGCGCATCAGGTCTCCCTCGCGGGGAAATTGCGTATAGATCGTGCCTGAACCGATCGTTTCAATATCAAGTCCTTTGGAAAGAAGGAGAGAGGTTGCCTGCCTCATGTTCATTCCCCTGAGATCGGGAATGCGGGCAAAACCGTCGGGTATTGAATCGGGGATTACTTCTCCCAACTTCATTTTTACGGCAGTGTTTCCGTTAATCTCTTCACCGGCAGCCGGAATCTGTTCAATGACGAATGTTCCTGTACCAGATGTGCGTGCCGCAATTCGCTTGGCACTCAGTAAAGCCCTGGCATCACTAATTTTAAGGCCTTCTACACGTGGAACATAGGATGCGCCTGTCTCAGCAAAAATCTGCGGGGCCTGAGCCTGATTCAGTTCCCGGTCGAGCCCGGCAACTCTTGCCGCAATCTCCCTGAAAATGGAACCGGCTGTAAATCCGCCAAATATACTGGTTCTCGGTTCGTCGAGAATAACAAGCATCACATACGCAGGGTCTTCAACGGGAAAGAACCCTGCAAACGAAGCCCTGTATGCAGCCCGATATCGTCCGTCAATAAATTTCTGCGCCGTACCTGTCTTGCCGGCAATTCGCAGTCCGTCAACCGCCGCCCAACCGGCCGTACCCGAGTCGCTCACAACTGCTTCAAACACGGGCATCAGTTTTTCGATGGTTTGCGGTTTTGCAATTCGGCGCACCATGCCTGGCCGGGTTTGTTCAATGGTGTTTCCCAATTCGTCCGTAATTCTGTCAACCACGAAGGGTCGCATCATCTTGCCTCCGTTCGCAAATGCGGCGTAAACCTGCAGAATCTGGATTGGCGTAGTCTGCACCTCGTACCCGATCGACATCCACGGCAGGGTAACACGGCTCCATTCAAACGGGCGCTGAAGCCTGCCGCCAAGCTCATTCGGCAGATCGATGTTGGTAGGGGTGCCAAAGCCCATGTTTCTTGCATACTGATAAAAAACAGTGGGATCCATTCGCATTGCTATCTCTGAAGTGGCAATGTTCGACGATTTTGCAATGGCTTCAGTAAAGGTTACATCACCCAGCGGATCATGATCGCGCATCATCTGACCAAAGATGGTTCTGCGGCCGTCGGCAGGCGTTTCAAAAATCTCATCAAAGTCCACAACTCCCTGTTCAACGGCAGCAATGGCCGTAACCAGCTTGAACGTGGAGCCCGGTTCAATGATATCGGCAACGGCGAAATTTCTGCGGTTGCTGGTTTCAGATCCGGCGGGATTGTTCGGGTCGTATGTGGGATAGTTGGCCATCGCTTTAATAGCTCCCGTTTTGGGATCCATTACGATGGCAGTTCCATATTTCGCCTGATGCCGGCGGATTCCGGCTTCAAGCTCCTCTTCTGTGATGGCCTGAATAAATGCATCAATGGTGGTGTGCAGCGAATATCCCTGCCGTGGCATTTTCCGCGGAGCACCCACGTAGGCAAAAATCCTGTTCTGGCGGTCTTTACGAACCTGCTGCAGTCCATCCGTTCCTTTCAGCAGCGTGTTATAGCGAGATTCAAGGCCCGCCATTCCATCCGTATTGTGATTCACAAACCCCAGCGTATGAGCCGAAAGAGAACCAAAGCTGTAGTTTCTCCGGTACTCTTCTTCAAGTATCACACCGCGATATCCCAGCTCCCTGAGGTCTTCATAAGCGGTGACGCCGATCGAGCGCTCCAAAACAATATATCTCGATCGGGGAGATGCGTTTTGAATCCTGTTTCTGTAGAACGCGGCATTTCTTCCGGTATGCTCACTCAGCACCCGTGCAACGGTATGCAACTGTTCGGTAGTTGTTCCGGGCGCAAGAGGATCAACGGCGACTTTGTAGTTTACAATGTTCGTGGCCAACAAGGAGCCGTTGGCGTCGTAGATATTTCCTCTTTGGGCGGGAATGGAAATGGTTTCGATGGCTTGTGAACTCCAAAGCTGGCGGAGCCCGTCTCCCTCAATCACGTTTACCCTTAAAATTTGCATAAGAATGGCAAATGGGAGCAGCAGAATCAGCCCCAGCAGCAAAAACATACGTCCCATCATTACTGCACGTTCATTCATTCCATGCTTAGCGTTTCACGTGAATAGTCTGATCTGCCGGACCTGCGTTGATGAAGCCCTGCTCCCGCGCTTTTTGATAGATCTCCTTGGGGCCCACCATCCTGTCGTATTCGAGCCTCTGTTCATTATAGAGCCTATGAGCCCTGTTGTATTCATTCTCAAGCTGCTGCACTTCAACAAGTACCTGCTGAGTGCTGAACACATGTCCGATATAGAGAATCCCGCAAACTCCGGTCAAAAAGCTTGCGAGTATAACCTTCCAGGGGGTAAAAGCCGGAAGGGTCCTTTTCTTTTTAGGGGTTTCCTGATGTGTGCGTCTTCCGTAATTTGGGGAAGAGCCGTCTGTTTGAATTCCTTTTGGAAACAGTTCGAGTCGCTTTCGAGCTGCCGGTTTTCCGCCCGACAACACCCTGCGGTTTGGTTTAACGCTTTTTTTAGCCAGGGGACTTTTCAGATACATCAATCATCCTCCCCGGTTTTTTCCGCAACTCTCATTTTGGCACTTCTGGCTGCGGCGTTTTGTTGAATCTCCTCATCCGAAGGCACGATGATCTGTTTTGTAATCATCCGTACAGGCGTGAGGGGATTTCCGTAAAAGTCTTTTTCAACAACGCCTTCAAAATTTCCGCTTCGGAAGAAATTTTTCACGATCCGGTCTTCGAGCGAATGGTAGGAGATGGCAACGATGCGTCCGCCCTTTTTCAGCAGGGAGAGCGATTCCTGAAGTACCATCTTCAATACCTCAAGTTCACGGTTCACTTCAATTCGGATGCCCTGAAATACACGCGCAACCGATTTTATGGTATGCCTGCCATGAACAACGTTTTCAATGATCTTTCGAAGCTCTCCGGTGGTTTCAATCGGGCGATGATTAATGATTTCGCGGGCAACTTCACGGCTCAGCCGTTCTTCGCCGTAGTGAAAAATCACATCGCGCAGTTTTTCATACTCGTACTCGTTCACAACTGCGTAGGCCGAAACTCCGCTCATGTCGCTCATGCGCATGTCGAGCGGGCCATCGTGCTGGAAACTGAATCCGCGCTCAGGCTCTTTAATCTGGTGTGTCGACACTCCCAGATCCAGAAGAATGCCGCTTACGTTTCCGTGATCCTCTTTCGGGATCAGGGTGGAGAGGTAGCCGAAGTTTCCGGTAACCGGGTAAAAGCGCGGATCGTCGCCGATTCGCTCAGCGGCCGCTTCATGGGCTTCCCGGTCCTGGTCTACGCCGTACAATTTGGCGCTGCTTCCGAGCCGGCTGAGAATCTCTTTGCTGTGTCCGCCGCCGCCCAGGGTGCCATCTATATAAATTCCGTTAGTGTCGGTAATCAGGTAATCGATAGATGATTCGAGCAGTACCGGGATATGTGGGTGATATTGCGTCATGTTAATCACGTTCATCCTCCCCGTCTCCCATTACCTGTTCAAAAAGCTGGCCTAGAGTTTCATCAGACGTAGCATTGTCGAGCTCATCAAGTTTTTCGGGCGACCATATCTCGATCCTTTCACCGCTTCCGATAAATATGGCGGTTTCATTGATGCCCGACCACTCCATCAGCGACGCCGGAAGTGAAATACGGTTCTGCTTGTCGAGAACTACATCTTCGGCGTATCTCAGAAAATTTCTTTTAACAATGCGACCCTGTCGTGAAAAACTGTTTACCTTCGAAAGTTTATTTTCCACCTCTTCCCATTCATCCTGAGGATAGAGATAAAGACAGGCGTCTTGCCCCCGCAACAGGGTAAACCTCTCCTGGGCCTCAGCACTGAGAGCCTTGCGCAGCTTGGCCGGAAAAGCAACTCGGCCTTTATTGTCTACGCTGTGTTCAAATTCCCCTTTGAAACTTGGCACGGGTTAGTTCCTGAAGTTAACCGGCACTTGCCGGTATTGCGATTGCTAAACATCTGAAGTAAGCCGGTTTGAAACCGGTTGCGGGAATTTTGCTAAATAATTCCCCACTTCGACCCACTTTCTTCCACAAAGTAGGTTTTTCTGCTCTACTATGTCAAGAAAAAAAGTTTTTAACGCAAATAAATTTTTTTGATGTGCTTTTGAAGATGGTTGTAATCAGCCTTTTGATAGCTATAAAGCAGAATTTTGAAGAAAATTAGATTTTTTGGGGAATGGTGGGAGAGAGTGGAGGAAAAGATCTTCAGGCGTTTTCCAGACAGCCTGTCGTTGATTTTGAGTTGAGGAAAGTGAGCTAAATACGTATTGTCTAACAACGGTTAAAACGAACGGGTTTGACATCCTCCTGAACCGTTTAAGTTACTGTCATGTCAACAACAGAATGTCTTTTAAAACCCGCGCCAAAGGCATCCCGTTGGGGCAATGTTTTTCTTCAAAAACCTTGTTATCTATTTAAATGCTGACATTATTATAAAGAAATCCCGAGGCTACGGGACGGGTTTCTTGCGAAGATCAACGAATGACACAACACTTTTCATCCTTGAATCCATTAATTAATCAGTTTGCCATGTATTGCAAATCACTTCCATCGTATTCTGTAAAACTGTTCATGGTTTCTTTTTTGATTCTGCTCGCATCGTGCGCGCCCGCCGACCAGGCAGATCTCATTATCACAGCCAACACCATCTGGACGGGTAGTGATGACCGGTCTGTGGCGGAAGCGATAGCCGTGCGGGGCGATCGCATCATTGCTGTAGGCAGCTGGGCAGACATCCGTTCGTACCGTGGCCCTGATACAAAGCTGATTGATGCCGGCGACGGCATGGTGGTTCCCGGATTTATCGACAATCACACTCATTTTAATCGTGCCGGCGAACTGCTGATGGGCATCAACCTGCTGGCCGTTTCCGATACGGAAGCACTCAGGGAGAAAGTGGCGGAGACCCGCAACCGACTGCCCGAAGGAATGTGGATGACCGGCGGAATGTGGGGCGCCTACGAGCAGTGGGGGGTGGGCGACACCGGCAGCGACCGGGAAGATCGCGAGCTTTGGAAACCTCACAAAAACGATATTGACGACCTAACGCCCGACACACCCGTTTTTCTGCACAGATGGGATCGCGAAATGTTTCTCGCCAATTCGGCGGTTATTGAAAAGCTGGGCATCGACTGCAGCTGGCAGGGAGTGGAATGTGAGAATGGTGAACCCACAGGTATTATGAACGAAACGGCTGCCGGAAGGGTGCTGCCCGAAATACCCCGCAGAACGCTCGAACACCGGATTGCGGAGGCACACCTCGCGCTTGAAGACCTGGCCAGGAACGGCGTTACCACCATTCACGACATCACCGGTGAAGAGCAGATGCGCGTGTTCCAGGAGCTAAAGCGTAGAGGAGAGCTCACGGCAAGAATCAATGCGCGTCCTACGCTCGACAAGTGGGAGGAACTGGCTGAGCTGGGCATTGAGCACGGCTTTGGGGATGAGTGGATCCGCATTGGCGGACTGAAAGGATTTGTGGATGGAATTATGGGCAACTCAACGGCCCGGTTTTATGAGCCGTACCTCACCACGGGCGAGGTTGGCATCTGGCGGCCCATGATGTATCCACCCGGAAACATGAAGGAGCTTATCGTAAATGCGGACGCACACGGACTCTGGCCGCACGTGCATGCTATCGGTGATCACGCGGTTGATTCGCTGCTCACCCTGTTTGAACACGCCATTGAGGTAAACGGTGAAAATGAGCGAAGATTCAGAATGATCCACACCCAGGTGCTGCGCGACGGGGAGGTGGCCAACCGCCTTGCCGAACTGGATATCATCGCCGAAATGCAGCCCTACCACGCCATCGACGACATGCGCTGGATGGAAGAGCGGATCGGCGAGAGATCGCGCTGGGCTTACGCCTTCAAGGCGCTTCATGATGCAGGAGTGATGCTTTCGTTCGGCAGCGACTGGCCGGGAACCAATGCCTCATGGTATCCCTCAAGCGCCCTGGAAGGAATCTATGCCGCGGTAACGCGTCAAACCCTCGATGGGGAACCCGAAGGCGGGTGGTTCCCCGAGGAGCGGATTGATGTGGAGACAGCCCTCAGGGCCTACACGGTAAACAACGCGTGGGCGGCCGGCGAGGAGTATTTCAAGGGGATGCTGGCGCCCGGTATGGTGGCCGATATCGTTGTGTTGTCGGATAATATTTTTGACGTGGAACCGCGGCAGATCAAAGACGTCAGGGTGATGCACACCGTAGTGGGAGGCGAGGTGGTGTACAGCCGGGATTGAGGATAATGGGTGGAAACATTGCCCGGATCTCGAAAATCGCATTCAACCCCATTCGGGGTTGTTCTTTTCACGCCCGATCTACCCCGTCTTGCGAGTCGGGGCTACTCACGTTCCATCCCTCCGGGATTGGGTTGGATTTTCGGGTATACGGAAGAGCATGGAGGATATTTACCAATCCATTTTTTAATGCCCATCAAGATGGTTCACAACAACTCCGGAGGCGTTGAATTTGATTAGCCCCCCATGAAATGGGGGGTACCAAGGACCGGATACCGGCGACCCCGAATGGGGTCGAACCCCTGTTCGTGATGGTGCCCCGTTTTCGCGATTCGGTTACCCCGCAAGGATCGCATTCAACCCGTTCGGGGTTGTTCATTTCGTGCCCGATCTACCCCGACTTGCGAGTCGGGGCTACTCACATTCGATCCCTTCGGGATCATTTGGACAAAGAAGTCTTTC
>PWWL01000171.1 GCA_003561515.1 Balneolaceae bacterium | reverse complement strand
GCATGGTGAATGCGGTCAGGGTATCGCCCCGGGATATAGACGGGTCGCTGACTTCAAACAGACCCTGCAGGAAAGAAGCTACCTGCCGGGAGGTTTCCGCTTCTTTTTGGGCGCGGTCGCGCTCATGTGCCGCAACGTTGTACTGCCAGGCAAAAGCAATAATACCTGCGATCAAAACAAAAACTATTCCTGTTACAGCCGCAGTTGCTGTTTTGTGGCGTTTAATAAACTTTCCGGCCCGGTATTGACGGGACCCGGCAGCAGCGGTAACGGGCAGATGGTTTAGATTGCGGTGAATATCATCGGCCAGTTGTTCGGCCGTTTCATACCGCTGCTCAGGTTCTGCAGATATCGCTTTCAGGCAAATACTGTCCAGGTCTCCCGCAAGATCTTTTTGATATGTGTTATGATGATTTTCACGTTGTACGCTGCTGGGTAATAAGGGCGGTGATTGCCTGATCCTGGTTAAAAATTCATTTAGTGACTGATCCTTTCTTCTGTACGGACGGGTGCCTGTAAATAGTTCGTACAGGATCACTCCCATGGAATAGATATCGGAGGCGGTGGTTACTGGTTGTTCATCGAGCTGTTCCGGGCTGGCATATTCGGCTGTAAAGGCGTGATGGGGTTTTACATCTTCTTCTCCGGAGTCTATGAGCCTGGCCACCCCGAAGTCAAGTAATTTTATGGTGGGTTTGTCGTCCTGGATGGTGACAAGAATATTTTCGGGTTTAAGATCTCCATGAACAACAAGGTTCTTGTGAGCGTATTTTACAGCCGATGTTATCATTAAAAAAAGATCCAGCCTTTCGCGCAGAGTGGCTTTTTTTTCTCTGCAATAATGGCTGATGGGTATCCCCTCAACATACTCCATTGCAAACCAAGGCCTGTCTTCTTCAGTGATGCCGCCGTCAATTAATCTGGCTATATGCGGGTGCTGCAGACGAGCCAGGATACTGCGTTCTTCCTCAAAGCGGCGGGTGGCCTGCTCCGTACCCATGCCGTATTTGATGAGTTTCAGGGCCACGGTCTGCTCAAATCCGCCCATGGTACGATGCGCCAGGTACACATTGCCCATGCCGCCGGATCCAATCTGTTTTTCGATCCTGAAAGGGCCAACCTGAACGCCCTCGAGAGGCACCAGCTTGGAAAGGTCAACTTGTTGAATAGCATACCCGTCAAGAATCGACGTTTCCATCGAATCTGCTTCCAGGAGGGAGACGAGTTCTTCGTAGAGAAGAGGATTTTCGGTTTTTACCGATTCAAGACGCTCTGTTCGTTGATTCGGATCAAGATCCACAATCTCTTTAAAAAGGGTTTGTACCCGGTTCCACTGTTCTGCGTTCATGGATCTCTGTATTTTTTTTGAATTCGATATAATAAAGGGGACACACCTCTATTCGCGCAATAACCAGTACAAACTGGCAATATTTGTTAAATCGTTACATCCGAAATCGGAAATCTCAAAATTCGTGAAATGAATACACCAATCTATCCCATGTTCTCAAAGTTTGCTGTAACGATTTTTGATTTAGCGATGTATTGATTTTCGATCTAATGGGTTACCCCAATTCCCGTTTCAGCCAGGCACGCGCCACACGCCAGTCGTATCGCACCGAGTGTTCGGTGCCGCCCAGCACATCGGCTATCTCTTTATAATTCATTCCCCCAAAAAAACGGTACTGTACAACTTTTGCCTGATGTTCATCCAGTTTCTCCAGTTTATCAAGCGCAGCATCAAGGTCGATCATCTCCGAAATTTTTGCATCATATGGTGCCATCCCATCAATAAAGGTAACAGCCGGTTCATTTCTACCACGTTTTTCAGCACTCTTTTTTCGTGCATAACTGATTAGAATCCGCCGCATGGCAAGGGCTGCAATTGCCAGGAAATGGTTCCGGTTGTGGAAGCTGGCTTTGTCTTGATCAACCAACTTCAGGTAAGCTTCATGTACCAGAGCCGTGGTTTGAAGCGTATGGCCCACCCGTTCCCTGCGCAGTTGATGGTGAGCTTCATTGCGAAGGTTATCATAGATCAAAGGGTAGATCTGTTCTATCAGCCCTGAATCATTATCCTGCAAACGATTTAGAAGCAGTGTAATATCATTGTTGTTCATGCGAAAACCCCAATGCAGATAATTAAAAAAGTGAGCCTGATTTAATGTAGTTCAATCAACCTATATCTGCAACTCTTTGGAATCATTTTATTTATTGATTCCGGGTAGATACACGTTCTATTTTTGAGAATGCATTTGAATGAATATCACCAGGGTGTAGTATGCCCGGGGAAAGTTTTTAAATACCCGCTTTTAAAATTTATGAATTCAAGCACTTTAGCTTCCTCTGCTTCTCATAGGTAAAACTTTTTTCGCCACTTGGGCCATCTTTTTGCGCGTACAGTGACAGGAACCTTTAATTCAACAATCCATAAACCTGTCAAATTCATGAAAAATCTAACAAACAAACCTTCCGGTCCTATCAGATGGAGAGGAGTTATCCTGCTGCCGGTCAGCCTGATGCTGATCTTGCTGAGCTCTTGCTACGATAACGGAACCTCCGTAGAGCAACCAAGCTCCGAAGACGTAACCAATTACCTGCAGGAACTCCCTTCATGGAGCCAATTCGCTCCTCCGGGCCAAACACAGCCGCCCACACCGGCCGGAGAAGCCCAGGCCGAAGAGGATGTAGTTCTTGATGTGGAGGTCATCAACGAGCAAGGAAATGTTGAACTGCTCCAGAACGTGACCTACTCCTGCCAGGTGCAGCCGTTTACGCTCACCGCCAACCCGCAACAGATTGCCATGTACTCACCCGATAGGGAGATTCTCTATGCCGGCGGGCTGATCCAGGGCAAGAGCCATCGCGACGGACTCGGAAGCCTGCTGGGCCTGCCCATCGCCGAACGGGCACCGATCAACGTATCCATACCCGGCCTGGCCAACGACGACAATTTCCGCACCGTGGAACGCCCCAACCAGGGAACTGTGGATCAGGCCATCGGATCGATGATCGGCGGGGCTACGGCCAGTGGCCTGTCCACACCAAGCTCCATCAGCTTTGAGATGGAAACCTATCACAGTGAAACTCAATCGGCACTCCAAATGGGTCTTTCGGGCCGCTACCTCGGCTTTGAAGGGTCGGCCAGCGGAAGCATTGACCGTCAGCAGTCCGAAACCACAATAACGGCCCAATTCTACCAGAAGATGTACGAAGTGGTGGTGGAAGCCCCGCAGAGCCCCGGTGATTTTTTCAGCGAAGATTTCACCGAAGCCCGGCTGCAGCAGCAGATCAGCCAGGGGCGCATCGGCCCGGACAACCTGCCGGTCTATGTATCCAATATTGTTTACGGACGCATGATGATGTTTTCGATCACATCCACAGCCAGTGAATCCGATATCCGGGCTACCATGCAGGCCGGGTACAACTCCATAGGAGGCAGCGTGCAAGCCAACCTGAGTGCCAAACAGCGATCGATTCTTCAGGAGTCGAAAATCAGGATCACCTCCATCGGCGGTGATGCCGAGGCCACCCTTTCCATGATCCGATCAGGCGATTGGTCGCAGTATTTTACCAACAACGCTCCGCTGTCGAGTGCATCCCCGCTGAGTTATACGTTTCGCAACCTGGGCGACAACAGCATTGCCGGCGTTACCGAGACCACCAAATACAACATCCGAACCTGTGAAGCTACACAGGCCACCCCGGGCACATTCAGTTTTCTGAATGCCCAGAACCTTGGCCTGCCCATTCCCGCACCTGTTAAGGTGATGATGGGGGATGTGAATGGCAACGGAATGCAGGATCTGATCTACAATCATTTGAGTGCCAATTCGAACCAGACCGTGGTTGCCTTTTCAAACGGCGACGGCACTTTCACCATGGGCTCGCCGACATCCCACAGTGCCACACCTCCCTACAGCTGGAGCCAATATGAGGTCAAAACAGGTGATTTCAACAATAACGGTCGAACAGATCTGGTTTGGAACCGTGTGGATGGCACAAATACGAGCTTCGTTGCCCTCTCAAACGGTGATGGCGCGTTTACAGAGATGCCGCTGACAGAAGCCGGTGGAGGCGGATGGGATGGCAGGTATCAGTTCGAAGTAGGCAATGTAACCGGTCAAAACGGAGACGATCTAATATGGAACCGCCATTTCGATATCAATCGCACCTATCTTGGCATTTCCAACGGAGATGGAACCTTCGGTGAAAATAACGTCATCAGAGCGATGTTTGGTACTGATAACAACGATCACGGTACTTCCGTTGGCTGGCGTACTACACTCCACCGATTTACTGTTGCAGATGTGAACGGAAACGGCCGGGATGATCTGATATGGTACAGATCCGGACAGGAAAACCATCGCGTTTGGATAGCACAATCTTCAGGCACAGAGCCAGGAAGTATGTTCGAGCCGCATTACAATTTCAACCGGAGTGCCTGCTGTTGGCAAGACTATGAAATGATGACAGGCAACATCACCGGAAATGCCGGGGCGGACCTGGTCTGGGTAGCACCTGAGAGGGAAGTACCGAGAATTCAAAAAGATCTGTCATCAAGCAACCCATTGTCACTTACGGCAGGCCCCCGTCAGGACCTGGAAAATATCGCAGAAGGCGCGAACGATTATATTGTCAGATTACTGGATGTAAACGGTAACGGCCGAAAAGATCTGCTAATGAACCGAATGGGGACGGTGAACCGAAGTATTATTGGCCTGGCACGATCAGACGGAAGTTTCAATTTCTCCAGTGTCAGCCAGGATCACCCGGCCAATGACCAATGGGGCCAGTTTGATATCCTTATCGGCGACATCAACGGCGATTCGCGAGAGGATGTGGTTTATGTGAACGCCGATGCCACGAATACTGTGTATGTGGGAATTGCACGGGATAGCGCGCAGTAACCGGGATTGAGTAACTGATCGGTATTCTATGTTGGTCAAGACAGGAAGGTGCTTTTAGTGATGGGAACATTGCCGGAAGCACCTTTTTTTATGATAGTGTGTATTAAAGCTAAATAACATAAATAAAAGCCCGGTTTATAGCGGTATTAACATTATAATATTGAACAATAACAATGGTCTTCAATAGCTTTATGTGGCAAACCGCACTTCATTCATTTCAATCTTTAGAAAATTAACATCAGTTACAAGCGAGACGTAGACGAAAACTCAAAAATTCCACTTCACAGACCCCGCAATCACACTTCCCGCATTCGAGAAAACAGAATCATCGCTCCCCACAAAGATCTGAGCCAGGATATTTAGGTCAATATCCTGGGTGAGCGAATGGGTTATGGATGGTGAAATAAATGCGGCATTCTCGTCGGGGTACCAGATCAGGGCAAGCGCTCCGTCCCATACCGGGTTGAACGGATAGCTTCCAACTGTGGTGAACTGGTACCGTGAAAAGGAGGGGTTATTAGCCGAAAGCGGCTCACCCAGAAGCAGAAATTCGTCACTGCCGCCCTCTTTGTTGTAAAGGCCTTCAACCACAAGAAAGAGGCTATTTTCAAACATGTGGTCAACCGAGAGGGCTGCAATCAGGTTGGTTTCACGGCTGCCGTCCGGGGTTTCATCGAGGCCGGCGAAAACCATCACTTCACCTTTAAAACCGGACTCACCAACATTCCCTGCCCAACCGGCGCCGGCGGTGAGCATGTGCCTGAAGTAGCCCGCAATAAGCTGCACATCATACCCGCGTGCATCAAACCCGTAGAGTGCCGCACCTACGGAGTTTCGTATGTCGCGTGCCGGACTAAACGCCACCTCCACCCGCGATGCCCAATCGATAAAGTGCTGAATGCGGATGGCATCCGTTCCCGGCCGTTCGGGGTAATCGAATTCATAGAAGGAGTAGATATTGAAAAGGTCGTTCGGATTGGTAACCATGTTGATTCCCCAGTTCACCCGCTGCCGCCCGGCGGTAATGCGCCAGTCGCCGTTTTGCCAGTCAAGGTTCAGCCGGTCTGGGATGTAGTGGAGCAGCCAGCTGTCGCGGTTGGCAATTACCCAAGAGAGATCTACAAAGCCATCGTCGATGTCAATCAAATCGGCATAGCGGATTCCGGACAGATTGTTGAGTTCATTGACAAGGTCACCGGCAAAAAAGCGGGTTCGCATCTGCCAGTTGAATGTGAGGTTGGATGACATAAACCACTGCACATTCAGCCGGTTTTGAAGGCGGTACTCCCAAAACGAGTCGGTATCGAACGGTTCGGGAAGGCCGGCACTGATCCACACCGGCATCCCCTGCACATACCCGCTGATGCGCAGGTTGTCGCTCTGCGCGTGAGTGTTTTCGACCAGGCCGAAAAAAAATAGGATCAATGTAAAATATCTCATAAGCGGAAATTTACAGTGTATCAGTGGCAACAGTTGATCAGTATTTCAGTGTTTCAGTGCCAACAGGGTTACAGTGTTTCAGTTATAGGTGTTGTGAACATTTCTGATACACTGTTGGCACTGGCAATCTGTACACTGTTAGTTTCTGAGGAATTGTATCACTGAATTCTTTCATCTTTATGTATAGCCCCATCAACCATGGTTACTACCCGCCGTGCGCGGTCTATTACCCGCTGGTCGTGCGTGGAGAAGATAAAAGTTACGTTTTCTTCTTTGTTCATCCGTTCCATAATATCCAGCAGGTTCATTGCAGATTCGGTATCGAGGTTGGCGGTGGGCTCATCAGCCAAAATGAACTTTGGTTCCGATGCCAGGGCACGAGCCACAGCCACCCTCTGCTGCTGGCCGCCGGATAGCTGAACCGGGCGTGCATCTTCTCGCCCTCCAAGGCCTACTTGTTCCAGCAGTTCATCAGCTCTTTTTTTGATCTCCTTTTTATCACGCTTTTGCAACAGCATAATGAAGGATACATTTTCCCTCGCCGTGAATACGGGAATCAGGTTATAGTGCTGAAATACAAACCCGATGTTCTTCAGGCGGAAATCGATTCTGTCGCTGTCTTTCATGGCAGAAATGTCTTCGCCATCAATCATTACAGCACCGCCTGTTGGTTTGTCTAAACCGCCAAGCATGTTCAGCAGGGTAGTTTTGCCGGAACCCGACGGCCCGCGCACAGCCGTAAATTCTCCCTCATCAAATGAGATGTTCACATCCCGCAGGGCATGTACCGGTATAGTATCCGGGTTGTACACTTTCGAAAGATCCTGAGTTTTGATGATTGCCATAACCGTTGTGTTGAATTTTAAATTAAATTGAGTTCGATATAAGATTTTATTGAAGAATGCCCCACTTCAAGAGCCTGTGAAATATTGCCACAGAGGCACGGAAATACACTGAATATTCCGTGCTTTTCAGAGTTTCCGTGGCAATAAAGCTTGGTTTTAAATTATGTTTGTTTATTGATAAGTAGCTTCTTCACAACTTTTCAAAGGAGTACTCTTAAGGTTTTTTTATATCGATTGCACATTAAATTAGTTTGATGTTAACTGCTTTTTGATGCTTCCAGCGGGTTGATACGCACTCCCTTCAATGCCGGATAGACAGAAGCCAGCAGGGTGATAACAATGACCACCGACAGTATGCCGACATATTCCTGGGTTGTTAGTACCGGGTAGATGATATGATCCCACCCAAGCTGTGCGGCACCACCCGCAAATACTTCGATATTCATGCCTGTATCTTTGTAAAAGCTCAGGTGAAGCACAGCGATACCCATACCAAGCATGGCTCCGCTGAATGTGAGGATCATCGATTCCAGCATAATCATTGCAAAAACACGTGCCCTGCTCATACCGATGGAAAGAAGCATTCCAAGCTCGCGCATTCGTTCAAACAGTGCCATCAGCATGGTGTTCAGAATTCCGAATGCCAGGGCAATCATAATAATCCCTGTGATGATCACCATCATCACACCGCCAAGCTCTACGATCATGCTCAGCTCGGGGGAGAGCTGCCTCCAAGTTTGTGCTTCTATCCCTGAAAAATTGCTGTTTAAATCAGCCACAAATCCATCAGCCAGCTCTTCGTGGTTTAGCATAACCGCTATTTCGTGTACAACGGGATCGGGCGACAAAAGCCGGTTAAAATCATCCGACCTCACAAAAACGTTTCGTTCGTCGTAATTGACGGATGCCGACCGGAAGAAGCCTACAATGTTGTACGCGCCTGATGTAAGCTCATTATCAACGTTTTCGAAGGTGATCACCACGCGATGGCCAATATCAAGGTTGTGGGTTTCTGCAAGTGCCTCTCCCACAATGATGGCGTTTGAGATATCCGAATCGAGATATTCGCCTTCAACCATATTTTCGTGGAATGTGGTTGTAGCGCGCTCTGCTTCAATATCCACTCCGCGGATACGAATGCCCGATGTTTTCACAGCCGATTGAATCATGCCATCTGTCAATGTTCGGGTGGTGTACGATTGAACCCGCTCATCATCATCAAGCCATGATGTGATGTTGCCATGATCCGGAATAAACAGACGAGAAAAACCTTCCGAAAGAAACTCCGGATGATGAATTTGTGCATGGGTGATTTCACTTTCAATCATGTAGTTGGTTCGCTGAATCATCATGCCGTTCATGATGCCAACGGTAACCACACCTGCCCATAAACCCACTACAATGGCTATGATCAGAACGCTGCTCCTTGC
>PWWL01000353.1 GCA_003561515.1 Balneolaceae bacterium | reverse complement strand
TGTAGGAAAAAACAGTTCCCTGGAACGAACTGAGCGTGAAATTCTCCGTTATGCCAAACTGCAGAGCCCGGGAGTTTTCGGTAAGCTGCGATTCCTGTTCAGGTGATTGTGAATAAACAGTAGTTATTGTGACAAATAGAATGGCAAGCGTTAGTGCAGCTGCGCGAGACATAGCATGTTATTATTTTGACAAACTTTATGAATCTGTACAAACATAAGGAAAAGAATCTTTGCAGTCCATTTGAATGCCAACGACTCAACTCTCAACGAAATGCCTGGCCTGAAGAATTAATCGCGACCAAGACTGTTCAAAAACGCAATATCGATTGTGTAGCTGTATTCAACCACGGTATCTCCACTGAAAGCATTCAACACAGCGACCATTTCTTTATCACATTCCCAGGATATCGTATCGTGAATTTTCCCATCGTACGGAACGAGAATCGACGTTTGCTCCATGTCGCCGCAGGTATAGTGAATTCTGACTTCTGATGCTGTGGAACGGGCAGTGGTAGTAACGGAAGAATACGAAAAGTCTATTGGTTGTCTTAGTTCCCAATCAACAGTGTTGAGAAGTTCATGTGAAGTGCCGGCGTTCAGTTCTTCAATTACTATATGTACCCTTTCAGGGCTTTGTGACGTATCTACAGTGCTGACTGTATAATCGCTATCTGAATCCGAGTTTGAGAAGAAAGAGGATTCATCCCTGCTACAGTTACCTGCCAAGATTAAAACGCTGAGTGCCAGCGCAAAGCCCGTTAAAAAGCCTGTACGTTCCATAGATGAATCAAAAAACAGTATCTTAATAACCCTTAAACTCTTGACTTGGATCAATATTATCATTAATAAATTGCTAATAAGATTAAATTACTCTAATAGTTTAGTTCTGTTTAGTTTCACCAAAACTGCAGTCGCTAAGGTTTTAATTGAAATTGATATACAACATTAAACTACTAAGCAGCAATGAGTTGAAGTCTGGATCTACAACTCTTGCAAGTACCTTTTACACCAGTAACCTTTTTAAAAGATGAAAATATCGGGTTTTTCCCGAGATTCGATCATGCATTGCGTTGAGAGTATTGTTAATCCGGCATTGTGATCGATTGTAAAGTGATCTTCATACATGCCTGGCCAGTTCATGATCAATATTAAACCGATACCGAACCCCGCTTTATCAGATTATTAAACCCTTTATCATGACTATCATCATTATGGGCGTTTCAGGATCAGGGAAATCCGTAATAGGAAAACTTTTGGCTGAACGCTTATCAATCCCTTTCATAGATGCGGACGACTATCATCCCGACAGTAATCTATTAAAAATGAGAAGCGGCAGACCTCTCAACGATAGTGACCGAAAACCCTGGTTGCTCTCTCTCAGAAAAGAGATAGAAATTCACAGCAGAGAAAAGGGAGTTGTTATGGCATGTTCTGCCCTCAAGAGGTCATACCGGGAAATTTTATCGGGCGAAAATCCGGGAGACGTCTGCTTTATCTATCTGAAAGGAAACACAAAAATCATACTGGACAGAATGAATCAAAGAGAAGGTCACTTTATGCCTTCTGCCCTACTCGATTCTCAATTCGCGACTCTTGAAGAACCGGCAGCGAATGAGGCCATCCACGTAAGCATTGAACAAACGCCGGAGGAGATAGTAACTGAAATTTTGGAAAAGCTGTAGCGCCTGAAATCATCATCGTTGGGCTAGTATTACAAAAAAGACATTATTGAGAAATAGACACAAAAAAATTCAGGGCTAAATGCTTGTAAGCGTTTGCATATGTCACCTGCATTCGGTAGCTATCAGCTGGCAATCAAAACCTAACACTTGCTTTTGTCATGTCAAAGTCGTCTCTGGGAATCTATGGATTGGGCGTAATGGGCAGAAACCTTGCACTAAACTTTGAAAAGTTCGGCCAACAGGTATCTGTTTTTAACAAAAAAACCGAGGGTGAAGAATCGGTAGTGAATGACTTCATGTCGGAATTCGGAAGAGATAAAAACTTTCTGCCGGCCGAATCCGCGAAGATGTTTGTGACCACGCTCACAAAGCCACGAAAAATTCTGATTCTGGTAAAGGCGGGGGAAGCAGTTGACAGCGTAATAGATGAGCTGACTCCGTTCCTTGATAAAGATGATATCCTAATCGATGGCGGCAACTCTCATTTTGAAGACACTGAACGACGGGTAAAAGAACTTCGGACTAAAAAAATTCAGTTTGTTGGATTGGGAATTTCCGGTGGTGCTGATGGGGCCAGAAACGGGCCGTCATTAATGCCGGGCTCAACAAAAAAAGCCTGGGGTAAGCTTGAGGATATATTTAAGCCGATTGCTGCAACTACATTCAGCGGAGATCCTTGCTGCGAGCTGCTTGGCCCCGGAGGGTCCGGCCACTTTGTTAAAATGATTCATAACGGCATCGAATACGCCGAAATGCAGCTCATTGCGGAGGCCTACCAGATCATGCGATATGGCTGTGGAATGAATGCATACCAGATTTCGGAACAGTTTCGAAAGTGGAGTGATGGCCCCATGGGCAGCTTCCTTAACGAAATAACTGCCGATATCCTGACCCTTACGGATGATGACGGCAACCCATTAGTCGATCGCATTGATGACAGTGCCGGCCAAAAAGGCACCGGCAAATGGGCCTCGATGTATGCTCTTGAATCCGGCATGCCATTAACCACAACCACACAGGCGGTTTTCTCCCGCTTCACCTCCAATTTTGGGGATATCCGAAGAAATACATCTTACTCCGTTGACGGCCCCGGAGCCTCGGGTCAACTCGACTCAGCTACGGTCATTCCCCTGCTATCCGAAGCCATTCTTGCATCAAGGATGATGATCCATGCAGAGGCATTTTTTCTGATAACCCAAACCTCGGAGCAAAGAAAGTGGAATATAGATCCTGTTGCCGTTGCGCGAATCTGGCAGGGAGGGTGCATTATCCGATCGGAGCTGCTGCGCAATATAGTGGCTGCATACGAGCAGGGATCCAACCTCACCAGCCTTCTGCAGTCACCAATTTATGCCAATCGGTTCAGAAAACTCCAGAGCGGATGGCGTAAAACAGCCTCATTGGCGATTTCTTCAGGCATTCCCGTACCCGTGTTAACCTCGGCATTGGCGCAGTACGATACTCTCAGATCCCCAAAACTGCCTTCAAATCTTATTCAAGCCCAGCGTGATTACTTTGGTGCCCACGGTATCAAATTCGCGGATGACTCCACAGGCGAAGTTCAACATTTGCAGTGGAAAGAGGCTGTGGCTTCAGAATCAGAGAAGGATACTTCCGGTTTTTTTGATGAAACAGAAATGGATGAATGATCGCAGCCTGAAGATAAACCCCTGACTTCGTATGCACGATCTTCAGCTTATCATAGCTACACTTGCCGGCATCGCTCTTCTTTTATTTTTGGTTACAAAAGTGAAGCTGAATGCCTTTATCGCACTGCTAATCGCCAGCATTTTTGTGGGACTTGCCGCTGGGATGCCGGCATATGCTATCATCGACAGCATGCAGACCGGTATGGGCGGCACACTCGGATTTGTGGCAACCGTGGTTGGCCTCGGTGCCATCTTCGGGCAGATCCTGCAGCACTCGGGCGGTGCCGAAGCGGTTGCCAGAACCATGCTCAAAAAGTTCGGGAATAAAAATGCATCGTGGGCGATGGTGATTACGGGTTTCTTCGTCGCCATCCCCGTCTTTTTTGATGTGGCCTTCATCATCCTGGTGCCGCTTGTGTATGCGCTGGGACGCGATACCGGCCGATCGCTGCTCTACTACGGCATTCCGCTGCTTACGGGGCTGGCCGTAACCCACGCATTCATCCCTCCCACGCCCGGACCAATCGCAGTGGCCGACATCCTCGGCGCCGATCTCGGTTGGATCATCCTGTTCGGGTTCATCATCGGCATACCCACTGCAGTGGTTGCAGGTCCCCTGTTCGGCAGGTATATCGGCAGCAAAATCCATGTGCCTGTGCCCGAATACATGATGCTGGATGAAGGTGATCAGCCCGATGATGATACACTGCCCCCCTTCTGGCTGCTAATCAGCATCATCTCCGTGCCGCTTATTCTCATTCTTGGAAATACGCTGACGGCTGCATTTGTAGCCCAAGGCTCTATCCAACCGGGTTTTCTTTCTTCGGCCATTATGTTCATCGGGCATCCGTTTATTGCGCTCACCATCGCCGTTCTGATTGCGCTCTACTGGCTAGGAACGCGGAGAGGCGCAACCAGGGAGCAGTTATCAAAAATCAGCATGGAGTCTATGAAACCGGCCGGGGTTATCATACTCATTACCGGTGCAGGCGGGGTTTTCAAGGAGGTGCTGGTAGACAGCGGTGTGGGCGAAATGCTGGCCACCAACATGGCGGAAATCGGCCTGCCGGTGATTGTGCTGGCATGGCTCATTGCGGCGGCTGTTCGGATCACCCAGGGCTCGGCAACCGTGGCCATGATTACCGCGGCGGGAATCGTTTACCCGATTATGATCAACTTTGACTTCAGCGAACCCTACAAGGCGCTGGTTGTTCTTTCCATTGCCGCCGGGGCCACCATCCTCTCGCATGTAAACGACAGCGGCTTCTGGCTGGTAAACCGCTACTTCGGCATGAGCGAAAAAGACACCCTGAACTCGTGGACCGTAATGGCCACCATCGTCGCCGTAATGGGCCTGCTGCTGGCCCTAACCCTCAGTTTCTTTGTGGGGTGAGGTGGTGGATGATTATTGATGGCATGCTTCGAAATTAAATAAAGGCAAATATCTCCCCTCCTTTCCAAGTCTCTTTTGATCCCGAGACTTTGGGAGAGGGCCGGCGGTGGTTGAAGCTGTCAGAGCAAGTTTTATTCGTAATGTGAAATTCACTGAATAGAATATAAGCCCGTACAAAAACCCGCAATGTTTCCTTTCGAAAATGGATGTTATTAAAAAGATTATTAGGTTCTTGATAAAAAAACATTGCGGGTTTTATCCGCTACCTTCCCAAGAAACAAACTACTCCTCCACCCTGAACCCGATTCTTCGCTCTGCCGACTCCCCACTGTTCAGGTCGGTGATTTTCCAGGTGAGACTGTACCCGCCTTCGCGCAGACGCAGATTGTCGATCTCCACACTCTCGGCAAAACGGCTGCCGGCGCTGCTAAAGTGCAGCATTCCCGACTGCGTGCCGTTGCTGCGCCTGAATAATCCGCTTGTTCGTCTTTCCGGCTCAAACGTGTACTCCACTTCAAACTCCGAAAATCCCGACTCGCTGCGCGAAAGTCCGTACACCTCGAAATGAATTGCGGGGATATCATTCGGGCCAATGACTCTGTCGTGCTTCACCATAAACGGAAATCGCAGGCCGTCATCCTCAATCAGCCGTCCCGCGCCGAACAGCAGGTCGCTGAGAATCAGCCCTTCCACGCTTTCGAAATGGGCGGGTTGCTCGATAGTTTTGCTTCCGGTGGCTCTCAGCTCATTCGGGAATATCGATTTCTCATCCGACTGGATCGATTCCGGATGCTCATTTTTCAGGTAGGCATAAAACTTCTGCACGGCACCCTCTCCCAGCCAGGGAACATCCTTCAAAACCACCGAAGGCAGATCCCGGTACTCATCGGTCATCACTTCCGGGAATGTTCTCAGCCGCCCGGCCTGCTTCATATTCTCACGGTACAGCTCGGTACCCACCTCAAACCTGTACCAGTTGCCCATCTCCTCCGATGCAACAAGCTCTCCCAGGTTCATTCTGTCATAATTCCTGGCCATATCCTGCAGCAAACCTATTACTGGCCGGCTTTCGATAAACGTGGCAAAAACTGGTTCGTTATCTTCATTTAGCAGCCGGTACTGGTACACCTCAAGCGGGATCTCTTCAAGTTTCAGCTGCTCTTCCGATCGTTCTGACGGTGCGTTCACGGTTGCAAGAAACGTTTCCTGATGATTGTGAACGCGGTGATTGAGGGCAAGTTGGCCGATCTGTGACTCGCTTCGAGGAACGGAAGAATAAAACAGATCGCGCTCCATCCGGCTGTAAGCCCGTCTGATCTGATCATCCAGGTGCATCAGCTTCCGGTAAACAATAAACTGGAGAGCCAGTGCGGGGGCGTATAGTCCCCTGAAAGAACGTGAGGGTGTAAAAAGGCTTCGGGGAATCCAATAATCGAGTGAGGGCAGCAGGCTGTACACGTCCTTTTCCTCCTCCCTGAAATAGAAGACCAGGTTGTTCTCAACATCCGGCTCAAACCGCTCATAAATCCAGATTTGAAGTGAAGAGGTAAAAGGATTCGATGCAATGGCAAGTTCGAGCTGTTCGGCAATTACATTGGATTGTTCAATTGACGTGCGCCCCACCGATGCGGTACCGGCAGAAATCCTGGAGGCCGACATGCTTTCTGAGTCTCCTTCACTATCACCGCCACCTCCAAAAATACCAACAGAGTATGTAGTTGGTGCTTCGCTGAGCACAAATTCAATATCCGATACAAATTCGTAGAGATCAGCCCTTGTGATGTGTATGGGCTGATCGAACGTAAAGTCGGGGCTGCCATATCGCACGTAGATTTTTCCGCGCACATCCAGCCCTGTCGCATCTCCTTCGTATGGATAGTTTTCTCTGGCGTAGTTCACCCTTGCAAAGTGCTCGATCAACCGCTCGTTGGCTATCATACCCGGTGTCGGATCTTTCCTGATCCAGAATCGCCGCATTTCAGCGGCAATCTCCTGCGCTTCCATGTTTTGCTGAAGGGCACCTGAACCCGGCAATCCGGTTTCTTTGAGGAGCAGAAGTAACAGGAAATCATCGTTAAGCCATTCGGCATCCCTCTTCGAAAAATCATCCCTTTCAAGGGCGGAGAAAAACCGCAGCGTGGCCTCTGCAAAATTTTCTTCATCCGCTTCGGAAGCAACCGTAAAGAGAAACTCCGAAGCCGACCGGTAGGTATCGGCTTTGGTTTCACCAGTCTGAGTAAGCCGTTGCGCTGCTGTATTCTCCGGATAAGAAAGGCTGATGGTGATTGAGAAGAACGGAATCAGCGTATACAGAATCGCCTTCGACATAAAAGGATACGAAAAACGAAGATGAACCAAAGATGCAGCGTTCATGAGAATCACCCGGCCCGCAGTGGGACCATTTACAGAAGATTGTGCATCCTTAAATTAGCAGAATCTTCCATAAAAACAACCTTACGCACTAGATCCGGGGTTCAGGCTTTTGCCCTTTTTTCCAATAAATCAGCCACTGCGTTAAATCTGTAGCTTTGAAACTTGTAAATCGCAAACAATATCAGAAGTACCAGTGGTACAAACATAAATTCACTCACTGACTGAACCAGAAAAATCATAACCACGGGAAGTATCATCACATACCAGTTTAGTTTTGCAGTCAGCATCATTTCTCTCCTGTTTGCTGAGCGGTGAATGAGTCCGCGCATAACCGGTGCATAATCAACCCAGTATAGACCATATGCCTTTTCGCGAAATGCTATTTCATCAGATGAGAGTGCCCTGAATATCAACGGACGCGCCCCACCTGAATCCTGATATCTTTCAAGTTCATCGGCAAGACCCGGCCTGAACCGGCCGACAGATAACTTTCTCCTGTAAACAGGGATACCAAAACGGAAATAGGGCCCCGTCCATAACACGGACAGTGTAAATTCAATGAGTCCGAGAATACCTACGGCATATAGCAAATATGCGTCCATCTGTCAGTTAAATAAATTTTGGATCTGGGCCATTATTCTTATTGAAGATCCCTCTTCGTTTACGAGTAAATAAGAAGTGATTGAGCTTCACGCAAGTTAGAGTATAAAACTTTTGAAACGGGTTTTCTAGCTGAGTTTGATTTCGAAGACAATTAAAAAGCGCGCATGTCCCGAAAATTTTGATATAAAAGTCAGTTGCAAATGATGAGCTAATGGTATCACTGTGTGGAGTCATCTTCATCTCATGACCTGATTCACTTTCCCTTTGTAATCTGGAATTACCAATCCAGCGGAAAGTCGAGCTCAGCGTACCCAACATAAAAATTGCTGAACCCACCGGTCTCGGCCATGTACCAAATCCTGATGGATCCGTCTTCAATCAGAACCGCTGGTGCAATCAACCCGGATTCTTCCCACGATTTTGTTTTGAACACCAAAGGTTGCTGATAAACCTCCCAGGGTCCAAAAGGCTCGGGGGAACGTGCCAGCCCGATAGACGACATATTCTGATCTGTATCACTGGTAAAGAAGAGATAGAACATACCGTCAGGGCCTTTCACGAGTTCAGACTCACGCGGATTGTCAAGAGACCATGAGACATCTTCTTCTGAAATGAGTAAATCACCCTGTTTTTGCCAGGTAATTCCATCCTCCGACGTTGCTCCAAAAAGACCGTACCCGAATTTATCCAGCGACCATCCTGTGTAAACCATATAGTAAAGGCCCTCACTTTGGACGATGGTCGGGCTGAAAACGCCATCGCTTTCGAAAGGCTCATCGGTATCGATAAGAGGCTCGGCAGAAAATCTCGTAAATTCAAGTCCGTCCTCAGATTCTGCCAATCCGATCCTGCCTCTGGATACGATTACATTCACACCATCGGCCCCTTCTTCGTACCCTGTGTAATACATGCGAAACCGGTCTTCATGCCGCACTACAAATGCAGTTTCCAGCACACGGTCCCACGAATCATTATCATTCATCAGCGCAACGCTTTCTCCAAAAGTTAGCGGTGTAGCATGATCCCAGTTGATTCCATCGCTCGATTCAGCCACACTAATTACTACCTGAAGGTTCTCGGGATTGTCGCCATCGCCGTCTCCGGTGATAAGCAGTGACGTGTAGTACATCAGGTACGTGTCATCCACTTTGATAACAGAAGGATCACCGGCAAGCCAGTTACCTTCCCAAACCGGTGATGGATGCTTTATAAACATTTCCTGCCAATCGTGCTCTGGTGTGCTTTCAGTTCCACAACCTGCAAAAAAGAGAATTCTTGCACTGAACAGTAAAACTATCTTTGTTCGATTCATCCTGCTGCTATGTCATTTTGATTTAACGATTTAATTCTAAACTGAATTAAGTCAGAAATATTTTCAATGTTCCCGGTTCCGGCTAATCCGCATACCTGCTGTTCATTCCCGCCAAACGAAATTACCCCTCCCTGATGTTTGAAACGGAAGCGATCACTCTTGTATGGTTAATATCGCCCTGCAAAAGAAACACATAAACGTAATAAAATAATGACATCCTCAACTATGAAAGAGAGCTTTAAACAAAAAATGCTTCGTAAGATGTACCCCATTGCGATGAAGATGGGCAAGCAGGGAAAGAACGGAACAGTGCTAAAGAATACAGAGGATACATCTCCCAACGCCTCGTTTTACGACCTTTCGGTAACGCTCAACAACGGTACGCGTCTCGATTTTTCAGAGCTGAAGGGGAAGAAAGTGATGCTGGTGAATACCGCATTAGACTGCGGATACACAGGGCAGTATGATGAACTCCAGTCTCTGCATGAGCGATTGAAGGACAAGCTCCGGATCATCGCATTTCCTGCCAATGATTTTGCCGGCCAGGAAAAAGGCAGCGATGACGAAATTGCCCAATTCTGCAGAATTAACTACGGAGTTACCTTTCCGGTTGCGGCAAAAGGCCGAGTGATAAAAAAGCAGGATCAGCAGCCCGTTTTTGAATGGCTTACCGACAGCAGCCTCAATGGCTGGAACAACCATACCCCCGACTGGAACTTTGGGAAATACCTGATTGATGAACAGGGAACACTCACCCACTATTTCGGCCCGTCGATTTCTCCGCTGTGTGATGAGATTAGGGGCGGGATACATTGATGCCGGCCTAAGCTAAGTCCCCGGAATCGTTTGTGACTGGCGAGAAAGGATCCTTGAATTTGGTGATGTAACGGAAAAGCCATAGCTAATGAGCCTCTATATTTTAAGAGCCTGAAGTGACAGCTTTAAAGAAAGTACAGCGAAAGTACTGGAGCTAAAAAAGGAATACGATTGCGGCGCCTCCAGCCGCACCCAACTATGCGAGCGCCATTACACGCAGAGTTCGGGCCTTTTTTCCCGGCGGTTCGCCGCTAGATGCATCGTCAACCACAGCAATCTGCCCATACATGCCGAATACAGCTGCAATCGTGAAGCAACCAAGAGCTGCCAGCCAGTTATCCTGCAAGTACATGATTTCGGCTTGTAAAAGGATTAGTACACCACCAGCTCCTGCAACGCCCAGGGTTGTAATGTGCCGGAACTGGTCAGCTCAGAGTTGAGCTAGCAAAATTGGGTCCGGTGAAGGGGGATTTATCCAGTCTTCTTCGTTCAGCCGGCCGGTATTTATTGGTTTCATTGCTTGGTTTTTTTAGTGAAAAAAATTGAGAGTTTGATTTGTGAAATGTACTTCCGTCTTGAACGGAGCTCACAAAACGCTCACCGCCTAAACCTCCATGCCGGAATTCTGACTGAAATGAATTTACTCGGGATGAACCAATTAACAAATCCGGATTTTTAAAAGCTCAATTCATGTCATGCCTGGTTGTTCAAAGCCTGATTGGCCCGGTCTATTTCCACTTGCCCAGGTGTTCTTCAATCCGCTTTTTGGCTTCATCATGGGAAACGAATGCACCCCTTTCTATTTGTTGTTTCGCCTCAAGCAGCTCTTCCATCAGTTCAAGTTTGTTAACCATTTGCTGATATACGGACACATCCACCAAAACTGCCGCACTTTTACCGTGCAGGGTAAGAATGATCGGTTGTTTATCTTTTTTGAGACACTTTATAAAATCAGCCGACTTTTTACGGAACTCGGAAATCAGATCTTTCAAGGTAATTATCATATTATGCACTTCCATAAGAAGCAGTCTTTATTTCAGAATGATCAATTATTTTTAAGTAGTTAGCTTTCATGGCAATTCGATTTTATTCCAATTTAATGACTTCACTAAAATAAGGATTGCTCATTGCAACTTGATTCACCCTGTGTCATATAATTGATCGTCAAAACCTCCATCACCCTTATCTGCCGCACAATATTCCAAACCACTAAAATGGCAAGAACCCAAAGTTTATTATAATTTTGTTTGGTTTCCCGGTTGTTTGTAAACCAGCCACTCGCCTCCCCTCCGAATAAGTGTAAGCACCGGGTACAATCAAAACTCAATCAATGCTGATCAACTCCGCGAAGTGCAACCCTGCCTGCCAGGAAGGCCATGGGAATTTAAGCCAGGGTCAGGCCGGCGACGGTAAACCAGAGTGGTTCGTCTCCTTCCCGGAACCGATAACAAGTATAGCATTTGCGAGCGAATTTTAGTGTCAATCACACTTAATCGACCTTAACAAATTTTCCTGTCTGCGTAATATCAAAAAAACTGGCCTGGATAAAATAAACTCCGTTTGCCAGGCCCGACACGTCAATGGTGCCTGAAGAAGTCGATTGATTAACGCTTAAAACCTTTCGCCCAAGAATGTCATAGATATCAATTGAAAACGCCCCCGGAAACTCTGTGGACAATTCATAGTTTATTTCACCATGAACGGGATTCGGGTACACCGAGATACTGCCACGCTCATCAGGATCACTGGTATGCATGAGTACATCACACTGTAAAGCATGATTCATAACCTCATCCTGCAAATTCCGGATTCCCTGGATGGTTGGCCGCACTTCAATATCGGGTATAATCCCAATTCTCTGCGTTGGTGTATAATCAGGATAGTAAACACCAAGAAATGTTGCAGCAGTGCGGATTTGGCCGGGCAGCGAAATTTGTGCAATGTTGCCGTCAGCGGCGGCGGTTGTACTTCCTATTTTTATGGAACTATGATAGCGTTCCAGCCCCATCACGGTGTATTCAGCATGGCTTTGCGTTCGTTCATCAAACAAAATGATCACTTTTCCGGAATAAGGCGAGGAAGTTCCTTCACCGATATTAGAATAGACCCAAACTAACCTGCCGGGAAAGTTTGAATCAGGTTGGGTAAAATTTGCATTATTAATTGAGGATCGATACAAATAGTTTACAATAGTCCACAGAGTTCCCCTTGGATAGTGTCTTATATCAAAAACGATCGCATCCGTATTCCATAAATCATTAAACATGGATGCTACCTGATTGACTTCGAGCCTGCCCATATCAACTATCCCAAAGTGGCACCCATCATCGGAAAACGTTTCGGACCAAACAGGGCTATCATCGAAATTTAAAAGGTTAAAATTGCTCGAGTTTCTGTTTAGGTTCAATGTCCGTTCGGTACTGCCGTCAGAAACCGTTATGGAAAATTCCCCGCCCTGACCCCATAAAATAAAATCGTTAATCGTTCTTTCAATGATTTCATCGTTTGAACCATGCGCATACTTTCTGAGACGGCCTCTTAACTCATCAATCTCCTCGTTATCAATTCTTTTAATCACATCACCCGGGGCAATATCCACTTCGGGTAAAACCTGGGTGACGACCATCTGATTTTCGATATACCTTGCAAGAAATGGCGGGAAAGCAAAGCCCTGCCATGCATTAAACACCGGACTGCTGAAAAAAGCGTGCGAATCGTTGATTCTTGTGGTCAGCTTTTTAAAGGTCAGGTGGTAGGTTAAAGCATCCTCAGCTTCCACAATTTTTGGAATAAATTCAGCAAGGGTTTCATCCCAATCCTGGTCCATGATGTACTTGTAGGGAAAGAAATAGTGAATGATGTTCCAATACCTGAACAGTGCAAGTATTCTCATGTTTTCATCAGGCAGGCCTTCAACACTTTCATATTTCGAGTCAACTAAAAATGCAGGCGGGCCATTGTTCCACTGCTCGCTTACATATCGATTGTTTTGTGGTCTGAAACGCACCCTGATTGTATCAAGAGCCGCGCTTACATCTTCAGAAAGTTTAGAGGCGTAAAACCAAGATGTATCGTTGTTGTTGTTCAGGCTATCCGGAAAATCCGGCAAGAGAGTTGAGCCCGTTTCCATAGGCCCGGCTTCATGAATCATATCCAATAGGGCTTGATTAAATGATTCATTATCCGGTGCGTTGCGTATGTCATCCAGCGAATTCAGCAGCACATCGTCCCAATCTACCATGTACCCCGCCATGGCTGAGTGAAAATATTTGACGTGACCCCATAATTTGGCCGTGTAAAAAAGACGTTCATGGTAGATTTCATCAGTTACTTGAGACTGCACACCGAAAGGCAACAGCATCAAAATGAATAACAACAGATATTTTATTGCTGCTCTCATTACTCCGTGACTTAATCAGATTTAATAGAATGGTATCAACATAAATCACCGGCCAATTTCAGAGGCTGGCATACCAAATGACACATAATTGCACGACTGCACCTCTTCAATTCCACTCCTCACACAATATTCCAAACCAACCAAAATGGCAAGAACCCAAAGTTTATTGTAATGTTGTGCTGTTTCCCTGATTGATTGTAAACCGGCACTCCTCTTCTCTCCGAATAAGTGTAAGCACTGGGCAGTATAAAATCTCAATCATTGCTGATCAACTCCGCGAAGCGCAAGCTTGCCTGCCAGGTAGGCCATGGGAATGTAAGCCAGGGTCAGGCCGGCGATTGTAAACCAGAGCGGCGACGGGATCCTATGAATAAAAGTGCCTCAAATCAGAAAAGCCCTGAGTGGGCGCTAGCCTAAGAGATTATTTGCAACAAGGCTGACGCCCTTTCAGGGCTTATTTTTGAGGGGGTAGATCTCTAAAACATAGGACTCCGTCCTATGCTATTGCTGGATGTCCCTTCAGGACTTTACAGATCTGTTAATGTCGATACAGATAGTCATCCTCACAAAATAAGTCCATGCGATCGGAATCCGTCTGGAAACTCACGATAAATATTATTCCGTCTGTAACCTGACCGGAGATGCGGATTCCCTACCCCGGCTTCACCACCAAATTCACAATCCGACCCGGCACAAAAATCTCTTTGATGATGGTGGTTCCGTCGAGGTGTTTTTGCACGTTCTTCTGCTGCTTGGCCAGCCCCAGCACAAAGTCTTTGTTTTTTGCCTGATCCGCCGGAACCTCGATGTTGGCACGCACCTTGCCGTTCACCTGAACGGGGTACTCCACAATGTCGCTCTTCAGGTACTCTTCACTGTATTGCGGCCACTCCTCGTACGCAAGGCTTTCTTTATGGCCAAGCTTGTTCCAGATTTCCTCGGCAATATGCGGGGCAAACGGTGACAGCAGCAGTACGAACGGATCGGCAACCGCTCTCGGCACGCTCTTCCACTGGTTGGCTTCGTTCACAAAAATCATCAGAGCCGATATGCCGGTGTTGAACCGCATCCCGTCAATGTCATCGGTCACTTTTTTGATGGCCTCGTGCAGCACTCTGAACTGGTCGCGGGTGGGCTCATCTTCCGAGACGTTCAGCCTTTCCTCTTCTCCATCACCGAAAAAGAGCCTCCAGGTTCGGTTCAGGAAGCGGTTTACTCCCTCCACCCCTTTGGTGCTCCAGGGCTTCACCTGCTCCAGCGGACCCATAAACATTTCGTAGAGCCGCAGCGAGTCGGCCCCGTATTTCTTCACCACATCGTCCGGGTTGATCACATTGCCTCGCGATTTCGACATCTTGTGAGCCCGCGCATCCACAACAATCTCTGTGCCCTTCATCACAAAACGCTCGCCCTTTTTCTCCACGTCCGACTCAGCCAGCGGAACCCGCTTCAGTCCCTCATCTCCATCGGCCTGTTCCGCGCTGATGATCTTACCGTCTTTTTCATATGCGGTGTACTCCACCTCGCCCAGGATCATCCCCTGGTGCACAAGCTTCTGGAACGGCTCTTTGGTTGAGACCACGCCGCAGTCGTAAAGCACCTTGTGCCAGAAGCGCGCATAGAGCAGGTGCAGAACGGAATGCTCGGAGCCGCCCACGTAGAGGTCCACCGGCATCCAGTACTTCTCTTCGCCTTTATCCACCGGTCCGCCGTCAAAATCGGGGCTGATATAGCGCAGGTAGTACCAGCACGAACCGGCCCATTGCGGCATTGTGTTGGTTTCGCGCAGGGCTTTCTTGCCGGTTTCGGGATCGGTGGTTTCAATCCATTCTGCGGCACGCGCAAGCGGCGGTTCACCGGTTTTGGTGGGCTGGAAATCGTCCACCTCGGGCAGGGTGACGGGCAGCTCGCTTTCGGGTACGGCCTTCGGCTTGCCATCCACATGGATGATGGGGAACGGCTCCCCCCAATAGCGCTGCCGTGAAAAGAGCCAGTCGCGCAGCTTATAGTTCACGCTCTTGCTGCCAACCCCGTTCTTTTCAAGCCATTCAATTATTTTCTGCTTGGCTTCTGTGATATGCAGACCGTTCAGGAAGTCACTGTTGATACTCGGCCCGTCTTCGGTGTACGCTTTGCCCTCAAAATCATCCGGTGGCTGAACCGTGCGGACAATGGGCAGATCAAACATTTCGGCAAATTCCCAGTCGCGCTCATCTTCGCCCGGTACGGCCATGATCGCCCCGGTTCCGTAGTGTGCGAGAACATAGTCGGCGATCCAGATCTGGATCGCCTTGTTGTTGGCCGGGTTGATCGCGTAAGCCCCCGTAAACACCCCGGTTTTCTCCTTGGTGAGTTCCTGCCGCTCCAGGTCCGATTTCTGGGCGGCTTTTTCGCGGTATGCTTCCACAGCCGCTTTTTGTTCGGCAGTGGTGATCTGCTCTACCAGGTGATGTTCGGGCGCGAGCACCATGTAGGTGGCCCCGAAAATGGTGTCGGGCCGTGTAGTGAATACGCGGATCTTTTCATCGTGCTGATGAACCTGGAAATCGATTTCCGCTCCGATCGATTTACCGATCCAGTTGCGCTGCATCTCTTTGGTGGATTCAGGCCATTCCAGTCCGTCGAGATCCTCGAGCAATCGATCGGCATAGGCGGTGATTTTCAGCACCCACTGGCGCATAGGCCGCCGCACCACGGGATAACCGCCAACTTCGCTCTTTCCGTCAATCACCTCTTCGTTGGCAAGTACGGTACCCAGTTCGGGGCACCAGTTCACCGGCTGCTCGTCTTCGTAGGCCAGCCCCATCTCAAACAGTTTCAGGAAAATCCACTGGGTCCATTTGTAGTAGTTTGGGTCGGTAGTGTCCACCTCTCGGTCCCAGTCGTACGAAAAGCCGAGCATCTGCAGCTGCTCCCTGAAGCGTATGATATTCTTCTCCGTGGTAATGCGCGGATGCGTTCCTGTTTTTACCGCATACTGCTCGGCAGGCAGGCCGAAAGCGTCCCACCCAATCGGGTGTAACACGTTGTAGCCCATCATCCTCTTGTAACGAGCCAGAATATCTGTAGCCGTGTAACCTTCCGGGTGCCCCACATGCAGGCCCGAGCCGCTCGGGTAGGGAAACATATCGAGAATGTAATACTTAGGCCTGTCGTGGTTTTCCGGGGTTTTAAACGTTTTCTTCTCTAGCCAGTACTTCTGCCAACGGGGTTCAATTTCTGAAGGTTTGTAGATGCTCATCAGCGTGCTTTCAGCCTGCGGTGTTTTATTTAAAATTAAATAGTTTGGACAGCTTGGAAAGATAGGGAAAAAAAGCTTGGGACTCACCCCCGACTCACCCCCTGTCCCCCTCTCTTTCAAGACGCCCTATCCGCCTGTGCGGCGGATGCGCGCCTTGGAAAAGAGGGGGAACTCCTAAATTGTTTTACAGCCAAATCTTAGTTAAGGAGTCCCCCCTCTTTTCGAATCCGCCTTCGGCGGTTCGAAGAGAGGGGGACAGGGGGTGAGTCCGTCACAAATACCTCTTCACCACATCCCCAAATTCATCCACTCTCCTGTCCCTGAAAAACGGCCAGATCTGCCGGTGGTTTTCGATGGATGCCAGATCCAGTTCCGCATGGATGATCTCTTCTCCCTCTCCTGCTTCTGCGAGAATTTGCCCGAATGGGCCGCAGACGAAGGAATTGCCCCAGAATTTGGACCCGCCTTCCACGCCCACTCGATTGATGCTGGCCACAAAACAGCCGTTGGCGATGGCGTGGCTCCGCTGGATCGTTTTCCAGGCGTCCATGAACTCTTTCTTGTCGGTATCGCTCTCCTCGGGCAGTGTGCCAATTGCGGTCGGGTACACAAGGATATCGGCACCGGCCATCGCCGTGAGCCGGGCGGCTTCAGGAAACCACTGGTCCCAGCAAATCAGTGTTCCGATTTTACCTGCCGATGTATCAAACACCTTAAAGCCGAGATCGCCCGGCGAGAAGTAGTATTTCTCGTAAAATCCCGGATCGTCGGGAATGTGCATCTTTCTGTAAATACCGGCCAGACTGCCTTCTTTTTCGATCACGGCCATAGTGTTGAAGTAAACTCCGGCGGCCTTCTTCTCGAACAGCGGAAGAAGTATCACTACACCCAGCTTTTTGGCCAGAGCACAAAAACGGTCAGTTACCGGACCCGGAACAGGCTGTGCCCAGCTGAAAAACTTCTGATCTATTTCCTTGCAGAAATAGGTGGTGTTAAAAAGCTCTTGCAGTGCGATCACATTTGCTCTCTCTTTAGCTGCCGACTGTACAAGGTGCTCTGCACGTTCGGTGTTTTCATTGATATTTTCTGAGCAGGCGAATTGAATGGCGGCAAATTTCACAGTCAGAGATAATTGAAGGTTTTGGGTGGTAATTTTTAAGAAATCAAAGTAAGCAATTTGATTCTGAATCCCATTTAAACCCTGGAGGTGGAAATCAGTTAATTGTTTCAAAAAAGCGCTTTTTTCTTCAAATAAATGGGGGAAAGCCCTACTTTGACTGTTTATGTATTGAAAAGCTAACAGCTCGCTGATCCGGTAAGATAGGGTTGTTCTAATTCTCTGCCATTTTTTGTTTTAATCATTTCATTTTCATTTAAAAATTTTCCAGAACAAATCAGGCCATGAAAAACAGCTACGACAATCAGCCAACAAGTAAAATCGGGCTCGAATACCTTGGATTAAAAGAATGCGAAAATGTTCTCTGGAACCTGAACCCGACTGAACTCTACGAACAGGCTATTTGCAATGAGGAAGCCATTCTTACAGACAAACATGCGCTTCTCGTGCATACCGGCAAATACACAGGCCGGTCCCCCAAAGATAAATTTACCGTTGAAGAAGAATCGAGTATAAATGACATCGATTGGGGTGGATTCAACCAGCCAATTTCCAAAGAGATATTTGAGAATCTTCACAAAAAAGTGGTCGATTACCTGGCAGACAAAAAAATTTATGTGAAGGATCTTTATGCAGGTGCCGATCCCTCCTACCGCCTCAACGTACGTGTGGTGAGTGAAGCTGCCTATCATGCACTTTTTGCTCATAATATGTTCATCAATCCCCCTGACAAAGATTTGCTCAATATTGAGCCCGGATTTACCGTACTTGCAGCACCAAAGTTTCAGGCTGATCCGGAAGTTGACGGTACAAGAACAAACACATTTATTCTCTGCAGCCTCGAAAAGAAAATCATTTTGATAGGCGGTACACTCTATTCGGGTGAGGTGAAAAAAGGCATTTTCGGAGTACTCAATTACCTGCTGCCCAAAAAAGATGTAATGCCGATGCACTGCTCGGCTAATATGGACAAGGAAGGTAAAACGGCTGTTTTCTTCGGGCTTTCAGGAACGGGCAAAACAACGCTGTCTGCCGATTCATCCAAAACACTGATAGGTGATGACGAACACGGATGGAGCGACGACGGTATTTTTAACTTTGAGGGAGGTTGTTACGCGAAGACCATCAACCTGAGCAGGGAGCATGAACCCGAAATTTTCGACACAACCCAGATGCCCGGCACCATCCTTGAGAATGTGGTTGTGAATAAAGACCGCGTTCCCGACTTTGATGACGACTCCCTCACACAAAACACCCGTTGTGCCTACCCGATTTCGTACATACCGAACGCCAGTGACACCGGCATTGGGGGCCATCCCGAAAACATCATCTTTCTCACCGCCGATGCTTTCGGCGTTCTTCCTCCCATTTCACGCCTGACTCCTGAGCAGGCGATGTACCATTTCATCAGTGGATATACAGCGAAAGTTGCTGGTACCGAGCGCGGAGTAACCGAGCCACAGGCCACATTTTCGGCCTGTTTTGGGGCCCCGTTCATGCCGCTTCATCCCACCGTATATGCAGAGCTTCTGGCTGAGAAAATCAGAAAACATAACTCAAAGGTGTGGCTGGTTAATACCGGCTGGACCGGCGGTATGTACGGGGAAGGCAAGCGGATGAAACTTTCCCACACCCGGCAAATGCTCAACGAAGCGATTGACGGCAATCTGGATGATGCAAACTATTTCACAGAGCCGGTGTTCGGCCTGCAGATTCCGGAATCGGTTGAAGGTGTGCCATCGAGCATATTGAATCCGAGAAATACCTGGAGCGACAAAAACGCCTACGACAAAAAAGCCGCCGAGCTGGCAGCTATGTTTAATTCCAATTTTGAAAAATTCTCGAAACTGGCCAGCAAAGAACTGGTTGAAGCGGGTCCGGTTATCTGATTTTTTTCCAACATATGATATATGTTTGACCCTATAGCCCGGTGTGTTACCATACCGGGTTTTTTATTGGTATAGCTGCTAATTCAGGACCAAACAGTCCCAAATCTCCGGAATGGGAGCCACGTACCCCATACCCGTTGCCGGGCTTTCCCGTCAACCCCTCGGCTTGAATCATGGCGTTGATCAAAATATGGGCTCGGGGTTTCGGGGATTGAATCCATTTTAATGCTACCGACCAGACGTTTCTCTGAAACGTGTTCAATAACTCTGATGAAATATTTTGTTGAAATCCATATAGTTCCGGTCATAGTTCGATATACGGACTCAGGATTTATGGGTTCGTATTCAATTCAATTTCTACAACCCGGTGGCTCCTCCGGAGCTGTGCGATTTGTTGGATAACTGGGTAAGCCATTTACAAAAGACAATTTGATAAATTAGCTAAACTGTAACCATTGTATCGAATGCGGTCCGGACGGAACGACTGGTCGGTAGCACCGGGATTTGGACCGCGAAGCCTCCACCTCCAGCCGCGATCTGCGGAAAACCATGAAATCATAATCCGGAGGTTTGTCCGCAATCTCCGGAATGGGATCCGTGGTACCCATTTCCGTTGCCGGACTTTCCCGTCAACCCCTCGGTTGCAATCGCATCGATGATCTGCATCTCATCTCGGGGTTTGAAATTCTTGATCCGTTAACCCGGGGCGTTGCCCTCCCGAATTCTCGGGATGTTATCTGACGCCTTCAGCGTCGGTTTTTTGCCAATGAATTTTTAAATACAACTAAATGCATAAACCGTTCTGATTCTCATGGCGAATACGTTCCGGACGGAGCAATTGGTCAGTTGCTTAGTCAAGCACCTTACACCGGCTCGTTATCAGTATTGTGAAAAACGCAATTAACTATTAACGATAAGATTAAACGTTAACACCATCATAAATCATTACATCGGCCTGAATTTCCTGGGTAAATATACTATCATGCATGTAATATGAAGAAAACAGCCAAGTCTGCCTTATCCACCGAATATACTGTACCATTTACCGTACGCTCGTACGAGGTGACCGCCAATGGCGTCGTTACACTGTCTAACATCTGCAACTACTTCCAGGAGGCTGCCGGAATTCACGCCGATTACCTAAACTTCGACATCAATCAACTGCAGGAAAAGGGTCTCACGTGGGTGCTTTATAAAATGCAGGTAAAGGTTCAACGCTACCCGAAACGATGGGACAAAGTTTTGGTCCGAACAAAACCTTCAGCAGGCGATGGTATAAGAGCATTCAGGGATTACGAATTGCTGGATAACAACGAAAACCGGCTTGCTGCGGCTGTAAGCCAGTGGATGGTTCTCAACACGAAAACAAAGCGTCCCGTACGCATTCCGGATGAGATTCTGAATCTTGGATTCAGCAGTGACAATCATGTGATAGAGCCGGACACGAAATCTCTGAAGGTACTTCAGGCAGATAATGCAAAATTTACTACGACGTCAGGATACCATGACCTGGACATGAACAATCATGTAAATAACGTGACATACATTGATTGGTTTACAGGATATATACCTGAAGAACGAATTTCTGGTCTCACTTGCCATAAGATACACATCCAATATATAGCCGAATGCGGTGCTGGTGATGCTATTTATCAAACCCTGCAGTATTCGGAAACCGAGGATGGATTAAAGATTGTCCACACACTTTTTAAAAATGACCGGTATCAGCCTGTAGCTGCGGCAATTACGAACTGGAGTCGGACTCCTTACTCCTCCCCACAATCTTAGGATCCGAAGATCTGGAACGGCGATACGCATCGGGATTTTTTTCCATGTCTTTAAATTCTTTCATGGTGTATATCAGCCGGATGAGAAAAAGTATGACTACAATAATCCCCGACGTGAAAATAAATGGGACGCTCATAGCTGGCTCCTGTATTTAATAATTTTGAAATATGCTCCAAAACCAAGTATTGAAGGAACCCATATGCCTACAAACAGGCCTGCATCCGTGTCACCGCTAAACCACAGGAAGATGGAGAGAGCCATGGAAATCAAAGCTGCAAATAGAATGAAGTAATCGGAAGTCTTAAGCATGAATCATGTTTTTAGTTAGCTGTATACCAAATAAAAGAATGTTCACGCCTGATTCGTTCCCTGACACCTTAGCTTGTTGTGTAGCAGTGAATTACTCCCATTCCGGAGCGAATGAAGGACTCACAAGCCGCAGATTTCTGGCGAGAGTGTCTATCGATTCGAAGTGCTCGTCGCTTAGTTGAAAATCAAATATGTCCAGATTTTCGCGAAGGTGTTCAGAAGATGTGGCCTTTGGGATGGCTATAACATTCTCTTGCTCTATGAGCCAGCGCAATGCAACCTGCCCCGCAGTTTTGCCATATTCACTGCCTATCCGGGCAAGTACCTCGTCCTGAAAAACCTTACCCTGAGCAAGAGGACTGTAAGCACCAATTAGAATTTCGTTGTCGTACGAGTAGTCTAAAAGGTCGAACTGTGCGAGGTAAGGGTGATATTCAACCTGGTTACAGAGAATTGGGATACGCAGGTCTTCGATTACGGATTTTGTCATCGAAAGAGGGAAATTGCTGATCCCGATGGATTCTGCCTTACCCTGATCGCGCAGCACCATCATGGCCTCAAGCGTCTGCTCAAGAGGATACTGACTGTTAGGCCAATGAATCAACAAAAGATCAACATAGGGAGAGCGAAGTTCGCGGAGGCTGTCTTCAACGGTTTGAAGCACATCATCGTGATCGAGATTGGTATGCCAGATTTTTGTTGTAATGAAAAATTCTTCACGGTCAATACCCGATCCATAAATCGCGTCTCCGATTTCTTTTTCATTTTTGTACATCTGGGCTGTGTCTATATGCCTGTATCCCATCGAAATGGCATCGGTAACCGTTTTCATGCACTCTTTGCCGTAAAGTTTGTATGTGCCAAGTCCTATTTCCGGCACATCAATTCCCTGGATCGATTTATGCTGCATAAAAGTGTTGGGGTTTTTCTGAACGTACTATTGAGTCTAAATTGAGAATCGAAATGACCTTTTCTTTCAAAAGAATCATGTAACTGAGATTTACTGCAGTATCAGCGGGGTGAAGCCGCATTGACATTTATTTTATCAATGTTATTTTTCTCGTAAAAATTCGGTTCCCCGTCTCTAGCTGCACGATGTAGATGCCGCTCGGCATATCGGCAGCATTCCATGATACAGAATTTTCTCCGGCTCTCATGGTATCATCAACAAGAAGTGCTACCTGCTGGCCAACAACATTCCAGATGCCAATGCGCACATGAGTCTCTTCAGGCAGGTAATAAACAATGTTTGTGGCAGGATTGAACGGATTCGGGAAATTCTGTCTCAGTTCAACACTTCCCGGCCTTACACTATCACCAAACGAATCAAGTGCCGACTTGTATGGCTTTATCGTAATTACAAACCGCTCGTTTTGGTGGGGTGTAACGGGAGTTAGTGGGTTCTCTGCTATCTCTTCGCGATCTATTTCAGCTGAGGAAGTGTACCTGAAGCGGTAGTTGGCATGCTCCCTCATATCGATACTGTTCCCTGTTACTCGGTCTTCAAGTGTCAAAACCCACTCATCCGGGATATCCTGCATTGCCGACCAGTCGAGCACACCCTGAATTACACTTTTTGAGGTGGCTATACCTACACCGATTTGATAAGTGTCATCAAGTTCATGAGGCAGATGGGTAAAGCTGTTAGCCCTGTGTCGGCTCAGCGTATTGCCAGCATACAAAAGGGTTATTTCATTTTGTACCTCTTCAGGATGCAGGATGGGAAACAGCTTTGGCAGATCGAACCTGCGATCGGTTCTCAACATGCGGGAATCCGAGAAACCCAAAACCAGCTCGTCTTTTAATCCGTCTCTTCTGCCCGTCTCTTCTTCAAAAAGTCTGATCCTGATAAATCTGTCAAGTTCTGCGGCAGATGAAATTCTCGATTCATCCAGCACGTGTGCCGGCGTTTGTACTTCGCTGTTAATGATGATGGGGCTCCATGGGTTTAATTCAGCATCACTGCCGAATTTCACCCGAAAAGCTTGTTCAGAAGCATCCCAAACCTGTACTGCAGGGGTAACGGGCAGATTCATTTCGTTGGCAATGCTGCCAAGACGTATGCTGTTGTAGCCGGGCAGTGAAATGAGTGAAAACCCCACATCTTGCCCAAAATCCGAGCGCATAAACTGATCTGACGTGCTCCCGTTTTCGTCTACGAATAACGGTTTAGATAGCGACTCTTCATCCGCGTACACAAGAATTGGCTTACGCAGATCGTCAACCGAGGGTACGATTTCATCGCCTGAAAGATCTCTGTAGTCAAGGTCGCTGTTTCGGTTCAGCCTGCTGTTATGTATGCCGGGAAGCGAAACTATATGCCAGCCGGGATATTGAATAGCGTGTGAAAACATCCTGGATGTGGTGCCTCTCCTGCCCGGTGTACCATGCAAACCGCGCTCAATCTCGAATGGCGAGTTTGCGAAATGCTGCATGCTTGTGTATCCGTCGAATGCATTGGATACCTGATCGAGCTCGAGAGCAACGCCTGCTTGTGCCTGATTGTATGTTGCTTTCGCGGTTTCCGTATCACCGAAGCGCAGTTCAACAAAAGCGCTTCCGGGTGCGAGCAGCTTTATTGGATAGCGGTAATCGTAATCAAACGGAATTGACTCTGCTCCGCCTGTTGTTGCAAGTACAAAGAATGAATATGGATCCACATACTTCTGCCCCTGCACCACAATTTCTCCTGAACCGGTTGCTATTACCATCCCCTTAAGCGGAACCGCATCGCCGGTAGGATTGTAGACCTCGATGTACTCAGGCAAGCTGCTTTGTGGGTCAGACGTTAAAATCTCGGTTATGATGATGCTTCCGCGTGCCGGTGGTTCAGGACGTGTTACGGCCGGTCTTAGTTCGATCTGCTGAAGCGCGATGGGCAAATGAGACGACTCTTCGGTCAATAAATTATCAGGAATCCAGGCAAACTCAAGTATATCACCGTGCCTCAGGTAGATCCCATCTATGTGGGATTGTATGGAGAAGGAGCTCCATGATGTGCCGCTGCTCTGTAATGAGGACATTGATACAGCAGTACCGGCAAGTTCATTCCAGGCGTTTTGATTTACCCTGTAGTAGAGTTTGAGTTCACCGCGAATGTCCGGTTCTTTTTTGTAGAGAAAATCAAATGCGATTTCAAAAGCATCGAAATCAGAGCGAGACTCATTTATGAACTGCAGTACGGCATATATACCGTCGTTTTGAGAACCGGGCCGAAGACCATTAATGGCCACCATCCCGGAGTTATCGTTCACAAAAAACCCATGATCGTTACGTTCATTCCAGTCCCGGATTGATACAGCGGTATCTGCTCCTGTAAGCAATTTCAAATCACCGATCGATAGTGCGACAGACTGTTTTTCCTTTACAGTTTCTCCCAGAGTGAAGGTAACATCGAAGCGGCTGTTATCCGTTATGGGTACCTGGGCGTTGACAGAATAGAAAGAAAAGCCCACAGTAATAACCGCAAGTAAAGAAGAAACAATAAATTTCTTATACGGTAACATTACCCCCATAGGCAGCTTTTCATGTATTGAAGTACGTTAGTTATTTAATGAAGTTCGGAATAAAACAACACAGCTCAAGCATATTTCTAATGTTTATGGCTGATTTTATCAAGCTCAGACATTCGCTCTTTACTGTTCTGCGTTAAACGATTAAAGCTTGGGTTATCCATTTTGATAATCTCGCTGTACAACGCGGCGGCATGGTCTATGTTGCCGGCATTTTCATGAATCTGTGCTTTTTTAAATTTGAAGATGACATTCTCCGGAAATTTTGCAGTTAGAAGTTCGGCATACGTCAATGCTTCGATGAATCTGCCCTCCTTATCGTAAAGGTACATCAGCATCATTTTTGCATCATTGCTGACATAACTGTCACTTTCGGCTGCAATTTTAAGTTCAGAAAAACCCTGCTCCACATCTCCCCTCAGACCTGCCATGTTGGTAGCCCATCGCATCCCGCTTGGTATACTGCCAACCATGTAATAAAACATCCCACGTCCTATTCTTGCATCCGGCCTGTCGCTGCCTAATGAAAGGAGCCTGCGTGTGTAGCTGAATCCGGTAACGCCGTTTTGCATGGCAGTGCGATAGTTGCTCTCTCCGGCAGCAACGAGGCTGCGGTATCCATACAAGCCGCTCAACATCAGCACCATCGTGGTATCACCGGGAGATTTCTCGAGCCTCTCACGGCTTAGGGAAACCGCTTGTTCTGATATTTTTAGAAATTGCTCTGCAGATTCCGATCTCTGGTCAATGAAAAAATATTCCCAAAAAGGAAGCATCGACTGGAAAAATACCGGCATTGGATCTTCAGGATTTTGCATATTCAATTCTGTAAATATAGCGGATGCTGTCTCCCAGTCTGTCCGGTAAAATGCATCTACGCCCTTATCCAGTTTTTTACCGTATTCGTCAGATACTTCAGAAGTCGAATCTGAAAATGCTGCACCGCCTGCTGCAGCCGGCTGTGGCTGGGCTAACAGAAATGATAATGCCGCTGTTAGAATAAATACCATGGGTTTTATTATTTAATAAATGCTGTAATTATGCAGATGATCTAACCTTATTCAATGAAACAAGTTTCAATTAATGTCTGATTCGTCGTCGAAATGAAGCTTGCCGAGTTTACCTTCGGTGTGTGCCACTGCTACGGAAACGGCTGCATCCCCTGTAATATTGACTGCCGTACGCAACATATCCAGAATTCGGTCAACACCGAGGATTAATGCGATACCTTCTACAGGTACTTGAATGGCCTGCAGAACAATCACAAGCATGATAATACCGGCACCCGGAACTCCGGCAGCGCCAATCGAAGCCAGCGTAGCCGTCAGCACAATTGTAAGCTGCTGCGCTATGGTCAGGTCCATACCAAGAGCCTGCGCTATGAAAACAGCAGCGACCGCCTGATAGAGACTGGTACCGTCCATGTTGATGGTGGCTCCGACCGGAAGTACAAAACTGGAAACTTCTTCTTCGACACCAAGATTTTTTTCAACCCTTTCCATGGTTACAGGCAGTGTAGCTGCGCTTGAACTTGTGCTGAATCCAAGAAGCACGGCAGGCTGTATGGCCTTAAAGAAATCGCGAAGCTTCATCTTGCTAAAAATTTTGAAGAGGCTGCTGTAAACAATCAGCACGTGTAATAAAAGCCCGATAGCCACCGCCAGGCAGTACCATCCCAACGCCCGAAGAAGATTCAGTGCTTGCGACAGATCATCCCCTGCCAGGTCGATGATTACCACCGCCATAAGAGCAAAAACCCCGTAGGGCGCCATCTTCATAATGAGATCCACGATTTTGATGATCACATCATTCAGTGCCTCGAACACGTTGATTAAGGCCCTCCCTTTCTGAACGGGTATGTTGATGATTCCAAGGCCCAGAATGATTGCTATAAATACAACCTGAAGCATATTCGCATTGTCGGAAGCGGCTTCAAAAAAGTTTTCCGGAACAATATCCACAAGAAATTGTAGCGGACTTCGATCTAGCACCTGCTGCGCTGCCTGGTCACGATCATCAACAACTTCGGTGTAACTCTCCATAAGCGACATACGGGTCTCTTCGGGAAGTGCCTTGCCAGGCTGCATAACGTTTACGATAGTTAGCCCGATCACGATGGCAAGGGTGGTTGTAATCATGTAAATACCAATCGTTTTACCGCCCATCCGCGAAAGCTTGGCCATATCGTTCAGATTTGATACGCCTACCACCAGCGATGCCAAAACAAGAGGAATGGCTATCAGTTTCAGCAGGTCAACAAATATGGTACCGAATGGCCGGATAAAGTCGCTTGTGAATTGATTCAGTCCCACAGCGCTCGAGATGAGGCCCCAGATGAGTCCGAGGATTAATCCAATGATGATCTGCCAGTGTAATTTTTTATACCATTTCATAAGAAGAAAAAGTTTGCAACCAGAAATGCGACTAATCCTCCAATTCCGGTAGATAGCCAGTTCACAAAGTTATTTTTAAAAGCCTGTGATGTTTTAGTAAAGCCGTACGGGCGAACCGCGGCAACGTTTGACGATTGAAGATAGGCTCCGGCATACGAATCAGCAAACGAACCGATAACTCCGGCAAAGAAAACCGTCGCAATCAACCCCGGAGAAAAAAGGTCTGTGGGAAGCAAAAAAAGAGCCCCAAAAAAACTGCCTGCGAAGGCAGCGGCCGTTCCCTTCAAACTTACACCGCCATCAGTTCCTGGCTCCACTACGCTGAAATTCGTAATTATTCTTGTTTTCCCGGGCACCAATGATCCAAGTTCTGTTGCCCAGGTGTCGGCAGTGGCAACGGCAACGGCTGCAAATGCAGCCAAAAGCATGGCCTGTTGGCCTGTTATAAACCAAAGGATGAGAAAGAAAGCAAGCCAGAACCCGTTCGACCATACCTGGAAACCGTCGCGGCGTTCATCACTGCTTTTGTACCATAAACTTTCTGTTTCCCGTGTATCCGTAATTTTTCTTTTTCTCAGAACGGATAAATAGCTGCTGCTGACGAAAAAAAAGATGAGCGCAAAAGCAAGCCACCAGCCGCCAAAACCAAGAGTTATCGTACCCAGTATAATCGCCGATTTTGTGGCATCGAGCGTTATCCATCCGGCAAGAAAGGCAGAGTATGCAACGGGAACCGAGAGTGCAACTCCGGATAATATCATGAAATGGTCATTGGCCTTTCCCTCCAGAATGAACAGGAAGATGACGATGAACCCGAAAATATAAGTGGTAAGCCTGTCCAAGTTAGATCGGTTACGATGCTGAAGCCTTTTCGTTTGCTTTGCCGGATGCCGTATCCTCCAATTTGTGATCCCGCTTCAGAATTGCATAAATCACAAAAATGTATCCGCTCATAATCACCACCGGAGATATGTAAAGAGATACAAACCCATGCGCCTCGTTTTCAAGCCTCATGGCCGTAAAGCCAATAAGCACAAGCAGAGCGCCCAACCCCATCAGCTTATAATTGAGCGCGGAAAATAGCATAGGTTTAGATTCCTTCTTTTTATTTCTTCGTTTTTTCTGGGCTTTCATTGCTCTAAAATGAGATTATTCAATGTTTATGCTGATGGCCGCCTCAAAAATTGAGTTCGTTTTAACCGGAACTACAATTTGCTTTATTGATGACGATTGAAGTGTTAAGTTATTCAAAACGCGTTAACAAAAAAACCGGATCTACTTTCACAAATTCATGAACATAATCCTGGCATCGGCGAGCCCTCGAAGAGCGGAGCTTTTCAGGCAAATGAACCTGACATTTATAATTGATCCGTCTGATGTGGATGAAAACGGCCATGATGGACTGTCTCCAAAAAAGCTTGTGAAACGCCTTGCCTCACTAAAAGGCGAGGATGTAGCCTCACGCCATAAGAATGCACTTGTAGTGGCTGCAGATACAATTGTGTGTTTGGATCAACAGATTTTGGGAAAACCGGCAAACGCTGAAGATGCATCAGACATGCTGAATCGTCTAAGCGGACGATCACATTTCGTTCACAGCGGCGTTTGGGTAGCTTTTGTAAATGATGCCGGTGCAATTGAAATCTCTTTTTCATTTTCTGATAGAACAAAAGTTACATTTTCACCGTTATCGCAAAGTGAAATCGATTCGTATGTTTCCGGTGGAAGTCCGCTCGACAAAGCCGGGGCGTATGGAATACAAGACGATTACGGAGCACTTTTTGTGAAAAAAATTTCAGGCGACTATTACAACGTGGTAGGGTTTCCGATGAACTCTTTTTATCAGAATCTGAGAGCGGTAATGCCAGGCATACATCAAACGATATTCTTTGGGACAGATGCATAAACATTTCCTCCTTATCATTTCGATAGCGATCTCTGCAATCCTGTTGATATCATCCGGTTTACAAGCGCAGAGTGCCGACTTTCAGATTGCCAATCGAATGATGCAGCAGCAACAGTATGATGAAGCCTTGCCTATTCTTCGAGATCTGCACGAGAACAATCCCGGCGCGCATATTTTTTTCGACCGATATGTTGAATGCCTCATAAACCTCGATATGCTTGATGAGGCAGAGCAGGCAGCACGGCGTCAAATTGAGCGCAACCACTCACGCTTGCTAACAACGCTTCGACTTGCAGAAGTGCTGCATCTTATGCGAGAAAGAGAAGAAGCTGCAAACTTATGGCAGCAAGCGCTGGAAGATGGCCGCGAAAATATGCAAACCTACTACTCAGTTGCCTCATCTATGATAAAGCGTCGCGAGTATAATCAGGCGATCGATGTGTACAAGCTTGCACGCGATCGAATGGGCAATTCAACTCTCTTTCTAAATGAACTGGCCAATGCCTACATGCAGGCGGGCCGTTTCGAAGAGTCGGTAAAAGAGTTTTACAGACTTGTGATAGCGATGCCAGATCAAATGGGCATGGTACAGCAGCGGTTCTTACGAATGCGTGATCAGCGTCTTTATGAAATTGCGGCTTTCGAACTCGAAGATATGCTATTTGATCTCGATATGGGACATTCTGCATACTCACAACTCTACCAGCTGCTTACCTGGCTCCTGCTCGAAACGCAGGAATATCAGAGGGCAATCAATTTTGCCCGTCACTACGAAAATGAAACATCGTACACCATATTTTCCCTGATGTCACTCGGGCATCAGCTGCTTTCTGCGGGTCAGTATCCCTATGCTGCTGAGGCATTTGGGTTTTACGTTGAAAACAGCCGGGGTGCGAATAAGTACAGAGCGATGGAAGAGCTGGCCCGAACATACAATTCGTGGGCGCGGTACCTTGGCCTGCATAATCTCGAAAATGAACTTCGCCGGCAAGAGCTTTATCTGCAGGCCTATGAAACAGCACAGGCTATCATTGAACAGGCACCCGCCTACGATCGTGCAAACCGCGTTTACGCCCTGCTGCTTGATCTCTCGCTCGATCGTTTTAAAAATTCTGAAAAAGCGGAAAAATGGTTTACGGCAATGAGCCAACATCCTTCAGCAGAAAAAGCGTATACCTATTACGCAGAGGGGCGACTTGCTCTTTTTAGCAAGAATTATGTTACAGCAAGACAAGCCCTGACCCGGGCCGACCGCGCCACAGATAACGCCAATCTATCTGAAAGGGCAAGGTACTATTTAAGCCTGGCCGATTTTTTTGCCGGAGACTACGATTTCGCGGAAATACAACTCCGATCACTGGAACGCAGACATACATCATTCTATGCCAATGATGCCATAAAACTTAGAATGTGGATACGTAACGGACAGCGAGCAGATACCACCGGCTCGGTACTGAAAGCGATTGGTGAGGGGCTTTTTTCCATCCACACGGGCAATTATCAGGATGCGCTGCCGGTTTTGGAACCGATTCTTGCCAATCCCAGAAATCCATTTGCAGACGATATAACGGCAGAATTGGCAAGCCTCCTACCCTCCGAATATCATAGTATACTTCTATATCTGATCGAAAGACAGATTAATTCCGGATCACAATCTCCCCTGCTTGAGAGATTGATGTGGGATCGCGCTGTTATTGCCGAACAGATGTATCAGCAGGGCGTGTCTTATAACCTCAGCGAGTCGCCATACATCTTTAGCTTTATGGACGCCGAGAGTACACTGGAAGTTCATCTGTCGAATGAGGATCACTTCTTTGGAAGAGGTTCACAACCCGTACAAATAGACCGCCAATTCGTTTCAGATCTGTTTGAAGAACTTATACTACAGTTTCCAGATGGTTTTTACGCATCTTTTGCGCGTGAAAAACTTAAGTCAGCAGAATTAACATACCTGTAAACCACGACACATAGCAGCATGAAGAACTCGTTATCAATCATTTTGGTGTTTGTTTTTTTCGGTACACTGTCGCTGAATGCACAAGAACGTGTTCTAATACCGATGGACGGCTCCCAGACCAATCATCTTAAAGCGTATGGCATCATCTTTAATCACCTGGTTGATGGCGAGACAGGCCAGTGGCTTTTGAACTATCGAGGCGGCAGTTTCCTCACATCGAACCAACATGATATTGTAAGAAAAGCCCGGGTCAGGAATGTACGCGTGGAGGTGATTTCAGAAATAGAGGCTGCGGAAATTGTGCAGGAAGTTGAGCGTCCCAATGTAAATATGGCAGCGGTCAACCTGGAAGCAGCTCCATCTATCGCTGTCTACACACCGCCTGGTGCCTTGCCGTGGGATGATGCTGTGGTTCTTGCCCTTGATTATGCCGAGATACCTTATGATCGTGTATACGACAAGGAGGTTTTAACGGGAGAACTTTCAAACTACGACTGGCTTCACTTGCATCATGAAGATTTTACCGGACAATTTGGAAAGTTCTGGTCCATATACCGTAATGCTCCATGGTATATCAATCGCGTGAAGAATCTCGAAGCTATTGCCCGCGAATTTGGATATGAGACTGTCAGAGAGCTAAAACTCGACGTAGTTCTCGAAATCAGAGACTTCGTCGCCAACGGCGGATTTATGTTTGCGATGTGTTCGGCAACCGACACATTCGACATAGCGCTGGCCTCAAAGGGCCTGAATATCGTACCCCCTGAAATCGACGGTACTCCACTGTCACCCGATATAAACAACCGGCTTGATTTCACCAATACCTTTGCGTTCGAAAACTTCGAGCTGATCAACGATCCTTATATTTATGAGCACGCAACGATCGATATTGAGGTTGACCTGAATCGAATCAGTGAAAGCCTCGACTATTTCACCCTGTTTGATTTTTCAGCTAAATGGGATCCGGTGCCAACCATGCTCACACAAAATCATGTAAGCAGTATTCGCGGTTTCTATGGTCAGGCAACCGCATTTCATCGCAATACCATCAAAAGCAGTGTGGTTATACTGGCAGAATCACCTGGACGTGACCATGTGAAATATCTTCACGGCAATCACGGACAGGGTACATTTACCTTTTATGGCGGCCATGATCCCGAAGATTACACACACAGGGTCGGTGATCCGCCAACCGACCTTAGCCTGCATCCCAACAGCCCCGGTTACCGCCTCATTCTAAACAATATCCTCTTCCCTGCAGCTGAACAAAAGAAAAGGCAGACGTAAACAGTTTTTTTCTGCGTGTAAGCAAGGCTTACGATCGTCTTTGCTAAAATGAAGACTTTGCCATTCTTAAGGTAAATAGGCTGTATATTTTGACCACCCTCACCACACCAAAAATTGTGGCTCTGTAGTATTACTCCATATCCCGAAACCAAACCGATAGTGAGCATCAGTAAATGAAACCATCGTCGAATTTTAAAGATCTCGTTGAACTCATCTCTGTACTAAGGAAGAAGTGTCCGTGGGACATGAAGCAGACTCACCACTCAATTAAAGATAATCTGATAGAAGAGGCTTACGAAGCGGTAGAAGCGATTGAAAAAAACGATCTAGAGGAACTGAAGAAAGAACTTGGCGATCTGCTGTTGCATGTCATCTTTCAAAGTCGAATGGCTACCGAAACGGAATCATTTACCATTGAGGATGTCATCTATTCCATATCGGAGAAGCTGATTCGGCGTCACCCGCACGTATTTGGAGATACCGTTGCCGGTAAAGAGTCGGAAGTTGCCGCCAATTGGGAAGCTATTAAGCTGAAAGAAGGTAAAAAGTCAATTCTGGATGGTGTACCTGCACATCTGCCCGGACTGATACGTGCGCAGCGAATGCAGGAAAAGGCAGCCAATGTGGGCTTCGACTGGGCTGAATGGCAACTCGCATGGGAGAAGCTGAACGAAGAGATCGATGAATGGCGCGAAGCCGTCCAGTCTCAGGATATGGAACAAAGAAAAGATGAATTTGGCGATTTATTGTTCAGCCTGGTAAATGTTGGCCGGCTTATGGGGCTGCACGCTGAGGAATCAATCAGATCCGCCAATAGAAAATTTGAGTACAGGTTTCGTTATATAGAGAATGAGCTTGGCGAACAGGGAAAAACCGTCGTGGACTCATCCCTCGTTGAAATGGATTTGCTCTGGGAAGAAGCAAAAAAAACCAAGACGCGTGATTAAGTAAATGGAAAAAAAGACTTGCTTATTCAAAACGCATGCCAACGATGCTTCTTAAGCCCTGTCTGCCGCACATATGAGCCCCCAAATGATACTTCCGGCTTGCTCATGCTTCAAGGCTAAAAATGATGCGGCGGTAATAAAAAGTCTTTTGCCTTATATCTACTTCTGAGTACTAATTAAGGCATATTTTATTACCACTCTTTACAGAATAAGCTTATGAAACCGCTTCTAAAAACGCCTGTTGTTTTGTATTTTGTTAATTCTGTACAAAAAGCGAATTCTGCGTTAGTTGAAATTGATACGCTGGCTGTTAATACTCAGAAAGGCCGAAGATTCCTTTCCTTCACCCGACAGCGGTCACCTTCCGGTACATGACCTAATCACGCAGTTATCCCAAATAGAATAAAATTTAAAAGGAATAAATAGAAGAATGGCGCAGCACAATCTGGAAAACGTAGATACAAGCGAGTATCCACATATAAACAAAGGCCTTGATGGCATCGTCGCATTTTCGACAACAAAAAGTTTTATCGACGGCCAGAAAGGAGAGCTCATTTATTCGGGTTATAACATTGATACACTGGCTGAAAACGCAACATTCGAAGAAGTATGTTTTCTTTTATGGCACGACCGCCTGCCAAACAGCAGTGAGCTCGAAGAGTTAAAAAGTGATCTCATCGCTCAGCGCGAACTGCCGTCGCCTGTTCTTGAGTATATCAAAACAACGAATAAAGATGCCGAGCCCATGTCGGTTCTCCGCTCGGCAGTATCTATGCTTGCCGATTTTCAAGCAGTGAAGGGAAAAGGTTCGGAAGAAGAAAATTTGAAGCATGCTGTAGCAATGACGGCTCAAATGCCGACGATCATTGCGGCTTTCGACAGAGCTCGAAATGGCCTGGAGATTGTTGCTCCACTTAATGAAGGAAGTACGGCATTTAACTTTCTCTACATGCTGAATGGTGAAAAACCAGGAACCGCAGCTGAGAAAACGATGGATCTCTGCCTGATTCTGCACGCCGAACATGGCATGAATGCCTCCACTTTTACCGCACGTACCATTTGTGCAACCGAGTCTGATATGTTCTCCGCTGTGACCGGCGCTATCGGAGCTCTTAAAGGACCACTTCACGGGGGTGCAAACACTGCCGTAATGAATACACTTCTTGAACTTCAAAAACAGAACGGTAAAGCCGATCCTGTAGCATTCACAAAAGAAAAGCTTGCCAGAAAAGAAAAAATTATGGGCTTTGGACACCGTGTATACAAAACCTTTGATCCGCGCGCTTTTCACCTTCAAAAAATGTCGAAACAGCTGTCTGAGGAAACCGGTCAGGAAAAACTATACGACTGGTCTGAAGCCATGCTAAAAACCATGAAGAATGAAAAGAATATAGATCCAAACGTAGATTTCTTTTCAGCGACCGTCTACTATTCCATTGGAATCAAGCCCGATCTGTACACTTGTATTTTCACAATGAGCAGGGTTTCTGGATGGTCGGCTCACTATATCGAGCAGGCTGCCAATAACAGATTGATTCGACCGAGAGCTCTCTACATCGGCGAAAAAAATCTCGATTGGGTGCCGCTCGAAGATCGATGATGGCCTGATTCTACCGTTGCGTGGTAGATTTAATTTATATATTGAAAGCCCCGATATTAACCTATCGGGGCTTTTTTTTACTTGAACATCAACATCCTGAATTAAAAAAGGACCGGTATCGATAATGTTTTTGATATTACTTTGCACCTTTTAATGTCGAAGCGAAACTAAAAGGGAACTGCACACCTTAGATGGGTTTTCCCATCAACCCCTCGGCTTGATATTGGGCGTTGATAAGGATCAAGATTCGGGGCTTGACAACTCAGACCGTTTACCCGGGACGTTACTCCCTGGCTGTGTTGTGTCATGTCTTCAGCCTCAGACGATTACCTATGATTAGAATACGAGCAATCACATGAATCGACTTATTTCCATGGAAGCTACGGTATGGAAGGGAACGTCTGGTCGATAGCACAAGCGGTGCCCGACCCTGCCATCTCCGGGCGCGATCTTCGAAAAACAACGGAAGCATAATCCGGAGAGTTGTCCGCAATTTCCAGAATGCTGCTTCGAAATTTACGGAATCGATGATGAGTTTTCCGGCAACCACTCTTGTTGTGGATTCCAATAATCGTGTAATGGCTATTTGCTAATTGGCAGATACACGATTAACCTCTAGCGAGCTTTATCTCTTCTCTACCGTATTCTTTTCGCGGTTCCAGTGCCTGAAGATGGAGATTGTGAACCCGGCCATCAGCAGAAACGTACCAAACCAGACTACAGAAACAAATGGCTTTTTTTCTGCCACAATAAGCACCCAGTCTTCTTCAAATTCGGTATCAAGCCCCTCAACGGTTAACTCGATCGAATCAGACTCCGGATGTATTCGTGTAAAACTAACCTCCATCCCCCATCTCTCAATCTCAAGAGGTGGTGCATAAATGTAACTCTGACCATCGTCAGTATACACCGCAAAAAGTGGCTCAACCTCGTAAGCGTTTCCGCTTGGCTCGTGTTCCACACGAATCAAAGAGCGTATTCCGATCTGCGTATTCTCTGGTAAAGCCGCTTCAGCTGCCGGCATATAGTTTAAAAAGGTAAAGCTAAATGGTCCGGCGTTGATGGTTTCTCCCTGCATAATTTCAATAGAACGTATTTCCTCCTCTTCAACTGCGCTTGCAGGCACCATACCTTGCACTGTGTTTTGTCGCTCCAGCTCGTTATTCCTGCGTTCTACATAGCGGCTGCCTGCTACGTATAAATAGTAATCACTAAACCAGCCTGTTCTAACATGAGGATCGACCGACCAATCAATATTATCCCGCGATGACGTGGTGAGCATCGGGTACACTTCAGGATTCATGTAAAAGATTCTCCCGCCGTCTATTGGCTCAAAACGAAGCCTGTAGGTTTGCTGGCCGGGTCTTGGAGAATCGGATAATTCGTACCCTACGTATGTAACCATGTATTTTTCATTAACAAGTGTTGGCCTGTCAATATCAAGAATGAACATGTCTCTCCGATCGGTTACAGGAAACCCTTCCTCATCATACACCTCACCGGCAGCAATACGGGCATTAAAGGCAGCCGTATTTCTGTCTAACAATGGCTCTGTGTAAACGGAAGATGCAATTACGCCTAGTAAAAGAGCGCCGAAACCGACGTGAGTAAGCGTACCGCCAATTAACTTTGGGTTTTTTCTTATTAGGTGGAACATGACTGCAGCATTTCCAATCACCGTAAACCATGCTGCGAAGATGTAAATCATGTAATAGAGATTACGTACTTCTCCAAGTACAACAGAAGCCACCGTTGCAATTGAGGTAAAAAGCAGTGGCATAATAAGCACACCGGCCAGAGACTCCCATGTATGTTTCTGCCAGAAAAGATACTGCCCCACAACCGTTGCCAACGCCATGATAATGGCAATCGGCATGCTCCAGTCGTTATAGAACTGGATTTCGGGCGGGGTTGGATTCTCAACAAAAAATCGCCCTATAATTGGTGAACTTGTGCCCACTATAATTACAATACCCAAAATGAACAGAAGTATAGACCCGGTAAAGGTCATAAACTCTTTGCTCAAAAATGTTGACTCTTTTTCCGGGCTTGGGATTTCTCTGTATCTGTAGAGATAAAAGCCAATTCCCATTATGGTCATCACGAGTATAAAAAGCAGCAGCTGTCCATAGAGTCCCAGATCAACAAAGCTGTGAACAGACTGTTCAGCAAGCACACCTGATCGCGTTAGGAACGTTTGGTAGACGATTCCCACATAGGCCAAAATTGCAAAAAATAGAGATGCCTTATGAGCTCTTGAACTTTTCCTTTGGATAATCATGGCATGGATACCGGCTGTACCAATTAACCATGGAACAAGGGATGCATTTTCGACTGGATCCCACGCCCAATATCCTCCAAATGAGAGAGTTTCGTATGCCCAATATCCGCCAAGAAATATTGCGGTGAGAAGCGACAGGTTAGCAGCGAGTGTCCAGGGTAAGGCGGGACGAATCCACTCATGATAGGTCTTGGTCCAAAGCGAGGCTATGGCAAAGGCAAATGGTACGGTCATCATGGCAAATCCGACAAAAATTATCGGTGGATGAATCATCATCCATGGACTTTTCAGCAGATCATTCAGTCCTGAACCGTCGGCAGGCACAAAATCAGGATTTGCCTGGATAAATGGTGCGTTTGGCATTTCCTGTGCGATAGTGCGAAACGGGGTTGCGCCTATTTGAGTGAAATTCAGGTCCCACCCAACTACCATCGACAGCAGGAAAAATTGAGTCAACGTCATTACAAACATCACCGGAGACTTGTAGGGCTTGCGTGTCCAGCGGATCAATCCAATGCCCACAACAAACGCGCATAGTATCCAGAGCATGAAACTTCCTTCCTGACCGCCATAAAATGCAGAGAAAAGATACTTTGTTTCAAGATCTAGACTGGTGTAATTCCAGACATAGTAGTACTGGAACTGGTGAGTCATAATAAGGTATACCAGCGCCCCGGAGGCGATGAGTAGAAAAATACCTTTGGCATACCAAAACCAGTGTGAGATGCTCTCCAGTTTCAGGTCTTCCTTGTAAGCAGCCATGGCATAAAGCACCATGGCACCGATGGATGCGATGAAAGCGCCACTGAGAAAAAGCTGGCCTATTGTTGAAATCATGTAACTATCAGCTCTCCTGCGCGTTCAGAAGTTCACTGCCGTCATTGTATTTCGACGGACACTTCATGAGCATGTCGTTTGCATGAAACACGTTATTTCGCATTTCACCGATTACAACAAGTTGTGTGGCTTCTTCAAAGTTATTCGGTTTGGGGCGCGGATAAACTACCCGCCTTACAATGCCATCCTGATCTTTCATATAAAAAGAGAACTGCATCGTTTCCCGGGAAAACCCGTAGGCTTGTGAGCTGTCCCACGTGCCAACTACATGAGAGTTAGATCGTTCAGCAGCTTGTTCGAATGTAACATATGAGCTGATGCTGTTGCCGAAATTATACATCAACAGTGATGTGAATGCCACGATAGAAACGACACCTACGACCAGTTTTGGTTTCATCTTTACTGTCCTTAGTTATGATTCGTTAGTTTTTTTACTTGCCTGATCAAGAGTTTCTTCAAGCTTTGCAACATTTCGATCAACTCTTACCATGAAAAATAGCAACACAAACCAGATTATCAGACTTACGCCAAGCACTACATAAATCAGATCGTTTGAAGCCATAAACTGAATGAAGGCTGATGCCTGCTCGGTTCCTTCTACTCCTTCCCATCGATCTGAATAGATTTGAGTTAGGGTGTCAACGGCGACAGAGCCGGCTTCTTGTGTAAAATCGTTACTCATACCCGGTTTCTGTAAAATGTTTTACTCGCTTGTAGCGATTTACAATATCCATCATCCAGAAAGCCAACCCGATAAACCCAATTACAGCCGGATAAAAAATCAATCTCAATTCCGGTGCGGTAAGATCACTAAAAGCAGGATTGCCGTCAGCGCCCGGGTGCAGGCTGGGAAGTTGCCTCGGGATGATGTATAGCAAAAATGGGATTGTTGTTACTCCAAAAATATTATATACAGCTGAGGTCTTTGCGCGTTTTTCAGGATCATTAAACGCGGTTCTGAGAATAAAATAGGCTACAAAAATCATCATCGCCAATGCCGAGAGATTCATCCTCGGTTCGGCGAAGGTCCACCATGTACCCCACGTAAATCGGGCCCACAACGAGCCGGTTAATAAACCGCACACGCCAAAAGCGAGCCCTACTGCAGTGGCTGTCTCAGCCTTTCTGTCCCAATTAAGAGTTTCATCATTCAAGTACCTTATACTGTAATAAAACGCCATAGCAAAGGCGATCATCATTGTAAACCACATGGGTACATGCAGAAACAAATTTCGGGCAGTTTGCTCAAGTATGGCAATCTCAGGTATCTTGATGGAAAAGCCGAATATAATGACGAGTGTCATCCAAACGGCAACGATATACTTCCAGAGCTTCAAGTGGCAAAGAAACGGTTTAAAAGGGATTTTTGCTTAGTCTTTAAGATACACAAAATGAATGAGATTTATATGAATTGTATGTGAAGCCTGGCGCAAAGGTTTCCGGCCTGAGCCAACTCGTTCTGCAGGCAAAAATCTTGATGACAATGAATGTAAATCACGTAACGATCAACAATTTCACAAATGACTGAAGGAAAACAAATTACGCTTTCTCCCTCACACAAATCCCTTTTTTGGTGGTACATGCTTGGCCTGCTGCTGATCCCGCTTTTCGGTATCGGCATCTATTTAATTTATCGCTTTTACACCGCTCATAAACCGGTTCAATACATTATAGCTGAGAGAACGATCACCGCTAAAGACCATCGAACCAGCGCCAAAATTGATATTGCCAATATTGAAAGCGTAGATGTTAACCAGAGATGGATCGACAGGCAGTTCAAAATCGGTAACCTCACGCTTAAAACACCGGATCGCGCTATTACTCTGGCAGGAATGGAGCAGCCGAATCAGCTGGCTGAGATGATACTGAAAGCTGCAGAGTCAGAACGACAGCGTATAAAAACAATCGAAAAAGAAGTTAAACCTGACAGAGAAAAACCATCGCTTACACTTGATAAACTTGATTACCTGACCGGACTCTGGCAGCAGGGTCTATTGTCAGATGAAGACTATCAAAAAGAAAAAAAACATTTTGAGTGATTTTGCTAAAGAATTGTGCGTAACGCTTCGATAACCGAAGTATCTTTTAGGTAGCTACTTCGCTATCATCGATGATGTTCAAATCTTCAGACGAATCAACCCACGATGTGGTTTTTACACTCAGAAATAAAAAATCTTATACCAACCTCTCTCCTTGCACTCGCAGCTCTTTTGGTTTTGACGCAGTGTGAGCTGCCCAAAAGTCCTGACTTTACACTCTCGCACAAGATTGATGCTCCTTTAATTGCAGAAAGCAATTTTCAGTTTCTCGGTGGAAGCAATGCACTGATCGATACAACCTCGGAAGATCTTCAGAATCTATTCTCATCAGACGCCGACCGCGTAGTAACGATTGTAAGACAAGAGTCTCTTACATTCGATGAACTCGATGACGTAGTACCCGATCTGCAAATTGATCCTGTTTTCTTCGAAACCGAGATTGGTGAAATCGTAATCGAAGACTTCTCTTCTCAGGATGCCGATGGCAATATTGGCTCGGCAGGTTTTGATGATCTGACTGGAGTTGGAGTTGCCCCTGAGCCCGGTGAGACTATTCCGGCGGCACAGTCACCAACGCCGGTCTCAATTCCCCTCGATACCGACTACTTTGAATCTGCGACCATCAGGGATGGAAGCATCGAAATTTCCCTTCGGAACGAACTTGGGTTCAATATCGATGAACTGAACCTTGAGCTTTTCAGCGGCACAGCGTTTGTAGGCAGTCTCCAGTTTTTTGATTTCAACCAAGAGACAGTGAGGAGCGGTGAAATAGTGATTGTTGAGGATCCCAACACTGATCCCGAAGTTGTACTTGAGAACCTCAGCGTGAGTGTTGAAATCTCCTGGCCGGAACAACAGATGCAGGGAGATGCCGGAAACCTTGTTGTAAATGATCTGCAGGGCCGGAATCTGATTGCCTCCGAAATCATAGCACAAATTCCTTCACAACAGTTTGAGATGAGCAACTCGTTTGATTTTTCTGATGATGAATTTCGCTTCCTAACTGACGATCACTACACGGAATTTGGTTCTGGAACCATTTCGATTGAGGTGTTGACCAGCACTGTAGACGTGGATATCGTGTCTTTTATACTCTCATTTCCCGACATTCGACAGGGTCCGGAGTTCGCTGAGGGTGATTCTCTGATCATTGAATTTTCCGATGAAAATGCCATTATTCGAAATCTATCCTCCCCCGTTTCAAGTATAATCAACCTGTCGGGCACCAGGCTTTATGCACTGGATAATCGAATTGATTACAACATCTTTGCAGTTTCTGAAAACACCCAAACCGATGAGGGAAGCATCCGCACTATTCGTGAAACCGATGGTATAGAAGCAACCATTTCCATCGAAAATCTTCAGGTTACAGAAGCTTTTGGTGTAACTGCAAGACAGCAGCTGTTCCTGAATAACAACGACAGTGCTACTCCCGGGTTTATTGACCTGACCAATGAGAATGAATCTGAACTGATTGAGATTGAAGGCCTTGCCGACCTTTCCTCCCGGATCAACGGTATCGAATTTACGCGAGCCTCACTAAACCTTAACTATACCACCAATATTGATATCCCGGTTGAAATTACAGCGGCATTTATGGGTATCGACGCCGATGGCAACCGGTTTTTTTTGCAGGGTCTCAATGAAAAAACAGTTACCAATTTTCAGCCTGCCGAGGTGCTCAGGATTGACGGGGATCCGATACCGCTGAATGATCTGATCAAATTCCGGATCAATCGCGACAGCTTCGGCATGGTGGTCTTTGACAGTGAAAATTCAGGAATCAATGAGTTTTTTAGCCGACTGCCGGTAGAAATAAGGTTTATCGGGGTTGCAGTGGTAAATAATGAGCAGATAGAAGGCACGGTACGCGTTCCCTTCAACTTCGAACCCGAAATTGAATTAAATGTACCGTTGGCTATCAAGGCAGAAAATGCTGCGTATACCGATACAACCTCAAGAGATCTGGGCAATCTGCCCTCACCCGATGATGACGCGCTGATTGAAGAAGGATCGCTCATTATACAGTACTTCAATAATATTCCACTCGGATTTTCGCTCGAACTCGAATTTCTAGATGAAGAAGGTTCATCACTAACAACATTGCCGCTCCCCGACCAGCCTGAATTCAATTTCGGTGCAGCTGGTGTTGATAAATCGGGAATCTCAGCAGAAACTGCGGCTGGCAACTCCGCGATACAACTTTCAAGGGCACAGCTCGACGTCCTCTACCTCACGCGTGACATCCGGATCAATGCCCGAATACAGTCGGCATCCGCTGGTGAAGTAAGGATTCGTGAAACTGATGATGTGACCATTAGCATTAATGGCAGCTTCAAAATTCTAAACAGCGTGAACTGACATGAAGAGGATTCTGCTGCATATCGCCTCAACATCTGTGATGATACTGTTCATTTTCGTGCTCTCAGTTTGTAAACTTTCTGCCCAGTCATCTCATCTTACTGCCTGGAATTGGGCACTTGGCGGCGGCGGTACAGCCTATCAAGATCTCTATCACGCCAATTTTGTGAATCCTGCTAACCTGATGCTCAATCATGATACAAGGCCAAAAATTACGATTGGAGTTGTAGGAGGTCTTTATGCACATACCGGAGGCAGTTTGGTAAATATCTCCGCTTATAATGAATACCTCACCAGCGGGTTTGTAATTGAGGGTGATGTACGGGAAAGTCTGATGAATGAATGGTTTGGGTCATCTCCCGCCAACGTAAGTTCAGTGGCCATGGATGTTGGAGTTGTTCCATTCGGATCAGTCTATCGAGGCGACAATTGGACCCTGAGCTTTGCGTACAGGGTTCGAGTTGCCGGTAAAGCCGAAGTTTCACGGGCATTTGCCGATCTCCTTTTCAGGGGACTTGACTCCGACTATTTCAGTACACCGGCGGCCGTAAATACCTTGAATGAATACTACGCATGGAATGAATGGTCGATTGGATATGCACGCGTCATTTATCAGAATACCGGTCTATTTGGGTTTGCTAAGAACCTCCGAATCTATGTTGGAGCTGCACCAAAACTTACTTTCTCAAACGATTACACCTCCTTTTTGCTTCAGTCAGACTTAACAATTTTAGGTGCAACAGAAGAAAGAGGCGGTGAAATCATACACGACTTTGTCTATCGGCTTGACACAGCGGGCAAGCGCGCATCCCGGCTCGAGGAGTATAACCGCGACCGCGTGGCCGGCCTAGAACCCGATTTGAATGACTACCTAGATCCCGATGTAAACGACTTCAGGGGTATTCGGGGCTTCTCTCTGGGTTTAGATTTGGGGGTAAACGCGGAAATGGAATTCAGTGACAAAGCCTTATCAGATCTGGGCATATTTCGCGGCAAAAAATCACTCACCGTTGGCTTGTCACTTACCGACCTTGGATCACTAATGTTTTCTGACCGTGCACGCACATTTACCGCCGATAATATCCTCGAGTGGCAGGGATTCAGCTACGACCGTGAGATCATCGACGAACAGTTCGATGGTGACGAGAGTGATTATTTTGAGTCGGTGCTAAGAGACAGTATTGGGAGCGATATCTATGGCGATTTCAGAACAGTTACTAAAAACAGACATTCGGTCGGTTTGCCAACCATGCTGAGGCTCGGCAGTCAATTAAAGCTTGGAAGGTTTGCCGTTGCCGCAGATGCTGGGATCGGATTGAATAGCCGGGGAACAAACAGCCTCAGGCCGCACTTGTCCATGGGTACAGAATACAGATTTTTTAACCGTATTCCGTTGCGGGCTGGGTATCGTACCGGCGGACTTTACAGCACCACATGGCATGTCGGTACAGGGATTGAATTGAGAAACTTTGAGTTTAGTATCGGGGCTGCCACAACTGCTTCATCCCGAAAGAACGGTGCCGGCATAGGTATGGCTTGGTCGGGCTTGGTCTTTCACTTTTGATCTGATTTCTCTCTGTATGTGAATTTGATTCAAGTATCGGAGGTCTCACAGTTCCCCCTTCTCACAAAATGATTCCTTTGGCAAACAGGTACACTACTAAATGAATTCTAAACCGAAGTGAGTTTCGAAGAGAAATTTTCTTAAAAATTTATACTAACCACTGCAACAGAACCGGTTATGGTGAAATCATTTTGCACAGGTAGTATACCTATCATCGATAAACCGGCTCTGTTTTGTTCGTTTCCAGCCCTATTGTATGCACTGATACCGCTAATCACTCTATTCACTGCCATAAGGGCAGCAATGGCAGGCAGCTGATTTCGAATACGATCACGGCTGGATCTGAGCTGCCGATATCGAATCCTGTCGTCATTACTGTCCCACGACCAGCGATTCGGGGGAATATCTTCAATGAGGCGATTCCAATTTCTGGTTCGCAGCTGAAAATCGTTGTACTCCTGAAGTGAAAGGAAATCTCCAACTGCCAGTTGGAACGAACGATCGCGACCGCTGATGTCCACCCCTGCCCTGAGATTTGATAGCGTAGTGTAATGCTCCTTAAGGTTTATGGCCCGAGCGTTAAAACCGAAGAGAGTTCCAATAAGAACAAGGTCTGTGCCCAGATGAACTCCTCCCCTCGTACGATGATCGCTTCCCGTGTAAAAATGGCCCCAACCGGGTACAGCAAGCGACCGGATAAATGCGCCGGCAGGATCCGGATCATTTTGTGCCATTACATTTCCTGTATCCGCCAGGACAATCATAAACAGGAACAGTATAGATGTCAGCACAGACTTCATAAATCAAATTCAGTTGAATTGCCTTGTTAATCCGGATAGATCGATTTCTTGGCAGCAAGCAATGTATTTTTCATCAGCATTGCAACCGTCATCGGTCCCACTCCGCCAGGAACCGGGGTAATCCAGCTAACTTTCTGTTTGAGCCCCTCAAAATCACAGTCTCCCACAAGTTTATATCCCCTTTCTCTGGTTTCGTCCGCTACGCGGTTAATTCCAACATCAATCACAACAGCTCCCTCTTTCACCATCTCTGCTTTGATCAGGTTAGGCTGTCCGGCAGCTACAACAAGAATATCGGCAGCAATGGTGTGTACGGTAATGTCGCGAGTATATTTGTGGCATATGGTGGTAGTTGCCTTCCCGGTTGAACTTTCACGGGATAGCATTACCGACATTGGTGTACCCACGATATTACTGGCTCCAACAACAACAGCATGCTTCCCCTTGGTGGGAATGCTGTAGTATTTGAAAAGTTCAAAAATGCCTGCAGGCGTGCATGATTTAAATGTCGGCTGGTCAACCGCAAGCCTCCCCACATTCATAGGGTGAAAGCCATCAACGTCTTTTCGATGGTCAATACTTTCAATCACGTCATGGGATGAAAGATGAGATGGCAGCGGAAGCTGAACCAGGATGCCGTCGATACCATCATTTTCATTAAATGATTTGATGACGGACTTTAACTCTTTGGCAGAAACCGTGTCAGGAAGGTGAGTGGTATCCGTGTCAATTCCCACTTCATTGCAAGATCGTGTCTTGGCACCGATGTACGCCGTTGACGCCGGATCAGTGCCCACCTGCAGTACTTTCAGAAAAGGCCGCCGGTTCCCGGCTTTCACCCAATTCTCAACATCCTCCCGGATCTGTAATTTCAGTTCACCGGCTACTTTTTTGCCATCTATAATCTGTGCGCTCATTTGCTGGTTTCAGGTTCAAGGTTCAAGGTGCAAGGTGTAAGGTGTAAGGTGCAATAATAATTAAACACATGTGTATATTTATCAAATATTTATCTATATTTAATAGTTTCTAAATCATAAATCTATCTTTCAATGTCATACTTCTTCATCTTGTTATAGATGTGGCTTCGCTGGATGTCGATGGCGTCGGCGGTGGCTGATACATTCCAGTCGTACTTTTCGAGTTTCTTCAGCAAAAAGAGACGTTCAGCTTCTTCTTTGTACTCCTGGAAGGTTTCGATCTCATCAATCAGCTCGTTCATGACTTTCTTTGATGACTTGCGGTTCACCACCAGCTGCTCTACGTCACGAACTTTAATTTCATCACCGGGTGACAGCAGAGATAGACGTTCAACCACGTTTTGAAGTTCGCGGATATTACCGGTCCATTGCTGCTCTGATAATAGTTTAAGGGCGTCATCGGAAAATGTTTTACCGGCAAAAACAATGTCGTTTTTTCCCAACCGCTCCAGGAATGCTTTTGCCAGTACGGGTATATCTTCCTTTCGTTCACGCAACGGCGGCAGATGGATGGGAATCACACTCAAGCGGTGAAACAAGTCTTCTCTGAAATTTGATTTATCAATTTCGGACTGCAAATCTTTGTTTGTTGCAGAAATGATTCTTACATCCACATCAATGGTTTCTGATCCTCCTACCCGGATAATTTGGTTTTCCTGCAGGGCCCGAAGCACTTTTGCCTGCGCGTCGTGGCTCATATCGCCAATCTCGTCCAGGAACAGGGTACCGCCATCAGCCAGTTCAAACTTGCCAATTCTGCGCTCCGATGCTCCGGTAAAGGCTCCTTTCTCATGTCCAAATAGTTCACTTTCAAGGAGTTCAGATGGTATCGCGGCGCAGTTCACGTCCACAAAACGTTTGGATGCACGCTTACTCAAATTATGGATAGATCGGGCAACCAGCTCTTTTCCCGTGCCGTTTTCACCTGTAATCAATACCCGGCTGCTGCTTGGGGCAATTTTATCAATCGTTTTTTTAATTTGAGTAATTACCGGGCTATTCCCCATTATATCCTTAGCACCGTGTAGCTCGGTGCGCATCTGGCGATTCTCCCGTATTAACTCACTCGAATTGAGCGCATTCCGTACGGTGATAAGAAGGCGGTTCAAATCCGGAGGTTTCTCAATAAAATCATAGGCACCTTTCCGTGTAGCATCTACCGCGATTTGAATGGTGCCGTGTCCCGAAATCATGATTACAGGAAGCTCCGGTTGTCTCTCTTTCAGCTTTTCCAGAACTTCAATTCCGTCCATCCCTTTCATTTTGATGTCAAGAATAACAAGGTCAATCTCCTTGATTTCAGTTATTTGGAGTGCCTCTTCCCCATTCTCCGCCTCAACCACCCTATACTTCTCGAACTCAAGTATGTCGCGCAGAATATTGCGGATGCTCTTTTCATCATCTGTAATCAATATCTGCGGCTTTTCAGGCATGGTTATCAGGTATCAATAGCTGTTGAATACATACTCAAGAATGCGTTCGTGCACCCAGTCTACATTGGCAGTCCGAACAGCGTAGTTATTCGTGACAATGGTGACAGCAAGTCGCTGCCCCGATTTAGTTTCAAGATAGCCACTTAAGGATCGCACTCCCGATACAAAACCGGATTTACCATAAAATCGCTCATTGAACGAACTTTCCCTGAAACGGTGACCAAGGGTTCCATTTACTCCGCCGATCGATAGTGAGTTATAGAGATAATCGAACCACGGCTTCTCCTGTATGTTTACAAGGTATCTGTTTAAATCTGATACGTTTACCAGGGTAGCCGGTGCCATACCGGATGCGTCCCTCAAAGTAACGGCAAGCGTATCGAAACCGGTAGAGTGCATAAACTCGCGAATCATCTGAAGACCGAGATCCGTGGTGCCCTGAACATTGTAGCGTTCCGCGCCAATTTTCTTGGAAAGCATTTCAGTCACGAAATTGTCGCTTTCCCGGTTTAACCAGGTTACCATTTCATGAAGTGGGCCGGAAACGTGTGAATCCAAAACCTGCAGATTTTGGTCCGACCATGCATAAAAGTCGCCTTCGGTGAGGAGCTGCCCCCTGAATTGTATCCCTGCATTGGCAAGATATCGCGAGAACGTGTCAATAAAATAGAGTCCGGGAGCCATAACTGATAGCGGTTCCGTTTCATAATAACCGCTAGGCAGCGTACTTCTTAAGACAATTGTGTTTGTGCCTAGAATGCGCCGATATGATTCATGAAACCGGGCCGTGCGGGGTGTTATCACCTGCTCATTCACAAAGTCGACGTAAGGCGTGTTAAACGGAAACCACTGGATTGACGGAGTGGAACCCACGGGTCCATCGGCTCTTACCTCCAGGTTCACCACATTCGAGTTAAATGAAAGCGCGCCAATTTCCGGAGCGTAATAGTATGAGAGGTCGTCCCACTCCCAACCTCGGGGATACGGAACATCATCAAACAAGCCTTCGTAGGCAATGATATTGCCATCGATATGGCGTATTCCCAGAGAATCGAACAGCTGATACCACTTTTCAAAAAGAAAAAGAGGATCATCAAAAAAATCACCACTGACGGATGGATCTCCGCTTCCTTTAATAATGAGGTCACCCCGCCAGCGGTCACCGTCTTGTTCACCCCTGCCGTATAATGTGGTTGTAAAGGTGTATTCGGGGCCCAGATATTCAAGAAATGCACCCGAGCTGACCAGCTTCATGTTCGACGCCGGCCTTACAAGTTTGTCGCCATTCAGGTCCTCAAGAATATTTCCGAGGCTGTCGCGAACCTGGACTGCCCAAAATGCATGGCGGGCCTGGCTGCTCTCGATGGCATGTTCAATCTGCGATGATACCTGAGCTTCGGCACAAACAGCAAAAAGAGGCAGAATGCAGAGGGCACAGAGTATCTGTTTTACTGCATATTGGATTTTCATCTGGAAAGGGATCAGTTACTGAAATAGCGTTCCTCTTCTTTGTGGAACACTTCGTAAATCTGTTCGGCTGTTTCACATTCATTAAGTGCATCCCTGAATGCGGTACTGTTCATAAGCCTCGAAATGCGGCTCAAAAGTTTTATATGAGTACTGTTTTTAGCCTCCGGTCCGGCTAGCAAAAAAACCATTTTAACAGGCTCACCGTCAATCGAATCGTAATCAATAGGTTCGTCTAAGATTGCAAAACTGGCATAGTTCTGCTCAATTGATTTGACTTTACCATGAGGGATAGCCAGGTTCTTGCCTACCCCGGTCGACATTATCTCCTCCCGATCGAAAACCGATTTTCTAATCTCATCGAGCTGCTCACTGCTCACCATATCGGCGAGAGAATCTATCATTTCATTAAGCAATTCATCTTTTGATTGAACCTTTAGATTTGCCAAAATGGTTGAACTGCCGAGGAGTGAATAGATATTCATAAATAGGTTTTCAGAATCAGTATTTCTCAATCGTGCAATATAATGAGCTATTCGCAATTTCTTAAAAAGAAAAGGTTAAATCTTTCCTCAGCTCTCTGCTTTTTTTGGTACTTTAAATGCGACGATTTAACCTGATTTTATGATCCGCACCTCCTATACCATACTTCGAAAAGAGATCACGCAAGAGCTTCGAACAAAGTATGCCATTAATACTTTATTGGCTTTTACCGGTTCCGCACTTCTTCTCGTCTTATTTACCCTCAGGGCACAGCAACTCGACCCTACACCCAAAAGCGGCCTGGTTTGGATTATCGTACTCTTTGCAGCGATGACCGGCATGATGCGCTCGTTCGTTCAGGAAACAGAAAAAAAAACCTGGGACTTGCTTCAGCTCAACGCCGCGCCAACCGATGTATACGTAGGGAAACTACTCTATAACTTCATGTTTCTTCTGATTCTGCATCTATTTACGTTCTTCTTTTACATGGTGATGATGGATCTGCCGATTATAAATGCCGCCTACCTTGTTTCCTCCATCCTTTTTGGCGCTGCGGGTATTGCCTCGGTAACAACGCTTACATCCGCAATGATTGCAAAAGCCGACCGAAAGGGTGCGGTTTTTTCCGTACTTTGTATACCCTTACTGGTTCCGCTGCTTCTCATTTTAACACGCACTACCAGAATTGCTCTCGTTGACGGACCCGATGGCTCTGAGCTGAATGATCTGTTTGCACTGATCGGATATTGCGGCGTCACAATTACAGCAGGCATCATGCTTTTTGACTATGTATGGGAGGACTGACACTAACATGAAATTTATCAACGAACATATCCGTTTTGGCGACCGGCGCTTGGTGGGACAGAAAAACGCCCGTGCTCAAGCTCAACAAATGCTTTTAAATGAGCGCCTGAGTCATGCTTATTTGATTACAGGACCTGACGGCAGCGGCAAAACTGCATTTGCACTAACATTGGCCGAAATCGTGAACGGCGTTGATCATTTAACCGATTTAAAGGGCACAGCGATATCAAAAAAATCTAGCTGGTACACTCATCCGGATATTCATCTCTTTCTGCCAATGCCGTCAACGGTTGGAGCTTCGGAACTTCAGGCCAGGCTGGAACTGCTGTCAAAAGATCCTTACGAAATAGTTGATTTCACGCTCAGGCCGGCACTCACCGATACGGAGTCATCGAAAAATCGACGCGCGTTCTACTCCATTGAATATTATCACGGAGAAATAAGGCCGAAATCGGTGTACAAACCCAATGAGGGCCGGAAAACGGTGATCATCATTACAGGGATCGACACCATGCGAAAAGAATCAGCCAACGCCTTTTTGAAACTGCTTGAAGAGCCGTCAGATAGTGTTTTATTCATACTAACCGCCTCCAAAACTGATCAGCTGCTGCCTACGATTATTTCGCGCTGCCAGCATATCCGATTGAGCCCGCTTGGTGAGGAAGATATCAAGTCGGGGCTCATGGAGTATGATGGCTTATCTGAAGAAAACGCCTCATATCTTGCACGCTTATCGGACGGTAACTACGCCATAACCCGTTTTTATGACGTACCCACAATGCAGCAAACACGAAGCGAAGTGATAGATTTTTTACGCTATTCTTACACACAGGATGTAGCGGTTCTGCTGAAAATGATTAAAGACTGGAATAGCAGCCTAAACACAGAGAATCAGATTGCACTTTGCAATACACTCGAACAGATTCTCCGGGATATCCTGATTTTCAGGGAATCGGGAAATGAACATCTGGTAAATAATATTGACCAGATCGAAGTAATACGAAAATTTTGCGATACCATGCGGGACGCGCGGATTGAAGAAATGATTGAGCATTTAAATGAGCTAAAAAAGCTTCTTTATCAAAACGTACAGTTTAAATACATTTTTACCGCTCTTTCTCTGCGATATGCTCACTTGATGCGTGGCGCAGATCCAGTTATTAAAAACGATGAAACATGGCGCCATATGCCTGCTATAACATCCTAGAGGAATACGCTTATGGCAGAAAACACGCTTTCATTTATTAAGATGCAGGGTGCAGGTAACGACTTCATCTTGTTTGACAATCGCACCCTTAAAATGAGCAATGAGCGATTGACGGAATTGGCGCCCATGCTTTGTAATCGCAAGTTCGGCATTGGCGGAGACGGAATTATTGCCCTTAACTTTGATGATACAAAAGAGGCGGATTTAGTCATGAATTATAAAAACCCAGATGGAAGTGATGCGGGAATGTGCGGTAACGGTGCCCGTTGTTTCGCAGCATTTGCAGTTACGCTTGGTTCGCCAAAAAACTTTACGTTCAGGGTTCATGATAATATCTACAGGGCCAAAGTGAAGAAAAAAAGTGTTGTAATCCATTTTCCTCTCGAAACAAAAGTAAAAGAAATTCAGGTAGGCGGCGAGCATGTAATGAGTGTCTATACAAATACGGAGCACATTGTATGGCCAGGTACAACTGATAAACTTGAGGATGAAACAAATCTCGTGTCGGAAGGGCGCTACCTGCGTTATCATGAGAAATTTAAGCCGGCAGGAACCAACGTGAACTTTATTGCGGGTATAAATGCGACCAATCTCTGCCTGCAAACATACGAGCGCGGAGTTGAAAATTTAACTCTCGCCTGCGGCACAGGCGCAATAGCCTCAGCGCTTGCATGGCACTATTTGCAGCAAAAAGGTGATGGAGATTTCAAGTATAATGTTAAAGTGAGAGGGGGAAATCTCTTGACCTATTTTTCGTTTTTTAAGAAGACGAAAACCTATTCCAACATTAAACTCGAGGGCCCTGCAACGTTTGTTTTTGAAGGTCAATATCATTTTTGATAAAAGCTCTTTATCTTTTTTCTTGTATTCGGTGCTTGCACTGTTTACCATTTCAGGATGTGGCCTGTTCGACACCGGATCCGTGCCTCACCGCGACACCTATACCTCACCTTCCGGGATTCAAAATCTTTTTAACCCTCCCTCACAACTCATTGCAGGAGAAGATGTCCATTCAATTCACCTTCACCCTATAGAGAACCCTTTATCGTCTCCTTTTCTTGAACTTGGATCAGATGACAAACTTCGCCTGGCCTTTGAAATGCTTGGATCGGATTCGCGTCAGTTCAGGGTCTCGTTTACCCATCACAATCCCGACTGGAGCAGGTCGCCCCTTCCACCTGAAGCTTTTATAACTGGCTTTCAAACACAGACCATTAGCGGCGGCGACTTAAGCACAAACTGCAGGCCGTGCTACAGAAGGTTCACGTTCGATTTACCCAACCGCGATTTTGACTTTCGTTTCAGCGGGAACTACATGATCAGAGTTGAAGACTCAGATTCAGGAAATCTGATGTTTACAATGCCTTTTTTTATTTATGAAAACCGGGGTACAATCCGCTCTTCCGTCGAAACTACCTTAGCTCCGAGGCATAACCTCAGAATTACCCACCGTACCGTAAGCAGATACGTTTATCCTGATTTCATTGAGTATCCGCGATTTGATCTGAAATTCTACTATGTCCAAAACAGGTTCTGGGGGCGGGCTTTAGAAGCCGATGAACTTGACTTTTCATCACCTGTAGAAGCCGGATTCGAAACCAGGAGCAGGCGGAGCTTTATTGGAGATTATGAGTTCAGATTTCTGGATCTATCGGTGCTTTCCCAGACAAATCCACAGATTTATTCTTATGACCCGACTGAGATCCCCCCTTTGGTTATACTTATCGATGACCCTGAAGGGTTTTCACTGATCGCGCTACCTGCTGGCGCAGGTCGAACCGGAAGGCCCGAAACATCACTCACGGCCGAATATGCCAATGTACACTTTAGATTCGACCCAGCCGAAGAGATAGGCACTGATGCTGCTATCTACGTAACCGGAGATTTCAACAACTGGGCGATCCATCCAGGGATGAGGATGCAATACCTTGAGGATATCAGGCGCTGGCAGGGATCGGCAGTTATAAAACAGGGCCAGTATCACTATAAGTTTGTTAAGTTACAAGATAACAGGGTAAACGATCTTGCATTCGATGATCTCTTCAGAAATACACGGCAAGAGTACCATGCATTGGTATATTTCCGGGATCCAACCAGAAACATTTACAGGCTGTTACAGATGAATCACTTTTTCGCCGGGTCATAAATATTGTTAGGCCATGCAAATCGTTTTCACTCCATATACACAAAAACGATCTATATTGGCATTTTGCATTTTTTTCTAAAACAGATTCATAAACATTCCACATGAGAATTCTGAAGTTTTTTGCCGCATTCTTCGTCACTGCGATACTGATATTTGCATTTGTCTTCGGTTTAAACTGGAAGTCGTTTAGCACATTTATTGAAAATCGGGAAGCTATGGCCGAAGGCAGCGAATGGGTTGAGAAAACTTACTCCCTCAGAGGTCTCAGTGAATTCATTGCCGAGAATCCTCAAAACATTTCAATTGCGAGCATAGTCGTGGAACATCCCGACTCACTTATTCTGTACCAGCCCGACGTGCGCCGTGTAATGGGCACAACCACGAATTATCTGCTGCTGCTGGCCTGGGCTGAGAAAATTGCATCCGGTCAGGAATCACCTGATAAGATGCTCTCATGGGCCGACATCTCGCAGTTTCAGCTGCCGGATGTTGAAGCTTCTATTCACCAAAACTCATACAGAACAGCGAAAAATCGCGGGTGGATGGTCGAAGAGTCTATTTCTGTTGCACACGCATTGAAGCTTCTTGCACAGTACAATAACCTGGCAATTTCCGACTACTTATGGTGGCATCTTGGCCCGGATCACTGGCCTAAATTACTGGAACAGCTAAATCTGAATCAAACTGACGCGCCTCTACCTTTTTCAGGCCTGTATCTCGCCATCGCTCCGGGCATAGCTGAAATGAGCGGCGATGAGATTGTGCAGCGCTGGCAGTCTGAAAGTGGTGAGCAATGGCGCGATCACGTCATAGAACTTTCAAGAAGCTTTGCAGAAAAACCAGATAAACGTGAGCAGTTTTCAACATATCTGAAACGAAACCGGCTGGGTGGCACTTTTATTGAAGAACGAAATGCAATGATCTTGTTTCCCAAAACAACTGCACGTGAAATGGCCGGCCTCATGAAGAACATTTGGCTGGCTGAAACAGTAAGCCAGGAAGCTTCACGTCTCATGAAAGACTGGATGCGCTGGCCGCTTGAGCAGCAGCGCGAAGTACGACGCGATTTCAGCGATTACGGAGCTATGTTCGATAACCGCCTCGGATTGCTCAATGGAATCGATTTTGGAACGTCTGCATATACCGGTGAAACAACTGTTCAGGCAGTGTTTTTTGATCGTCTCCCCATCGCTTTCTGGTTTCACATGTCGAGCAATCACATGCATCAGGATTTTCAACAGCGATTAATTTTTGATCCAGCAATGATCGACCGGCTGAGAGAAATTGTTCATAGCCTTGAACAGAATGTTGTTTCTGAGTACCGGTAAAATACATTTAAACCTATCCTGCAATTGAATCATGAATAAGTACTATTTTGTCTATCTGATCTGGCTGCTTCCTCTCTACTTTCTCTTTCAGGCATTCTACCAGCTTGCTACACTTCAGGGCGTCAGCAATACCTACGATAATGGAAGCAGCTACATGGCAGAAGTGGTTGACTTTGATGTAAAACAGATTGCTGCTCAGACAAATGGCTACGTAGTCTTGAAGTTTTCTACCATCGATGAAGAGGTGGTTGAAAGAAAGTTAACTCTTCCTGTTCAAATGGCACAGGTAATCATGGAGTCGGAACTCATACCCGTCCGCTATCTGGAAAGTTCATTCAATCCAATTGTTATGATGCCAACCTATGAACTTCAAAAAAAGGTGGTGCGGGTAAATCTAGGTGTTACGGGTTTCGGTTTGGTTGTAACTGTAATAATTGCCTTGTTCGCTTCAAGATATGCGCGGAGGCGTATAAAACACGGGGACGAAACGCTGATTTTTGAACGAGTCGATTTGGAGGATGTGAAGGAACCCGCATAATGAATACCAGGAAATTATTTCTGATCCCGACACCCATCGGTAAACGTAAAGAGAACTTGGTTCTGCCCCAATACACCATCGATGTAATTCATACACTGAAGTGCTTCATTGTAGAAAAGCCTCAAACTGCTCAAGGTTTTTTGCAGTGGATTGATCACCCTGAGCCCGCTTACCAATTAACCATGCGTGTGCTCAACAAAAAGACACCAGACCAGGAGATATTCAGCTTTCTTCGGCTTTTGAATGAGCAGGACGTTGGCCTTATGTCGGAAGCCGGGGCTCCTGCAGTTGCGGATCCTGGAGCCAAGCTGGTGAAACTGGCACACGAAAATGGTATCTCCGTAGTGCCACTGGTTGGCCCTTCGTCGATTTTACTTGCTCTGATGGGATCTGGTATGAACGGACAAAAATTTGCTTTCCACGGGTATCTCTCGCTCGATGATAATAAAAGGGTTAAACAAATCTCTGAGCTTGAACAAGAGTCATCGCGAAACAACCAGACCCAGATCTTTATGGAAACGCCTCATCGAAATGGAGTGCTCTTCAAACAGCTGCTTGAAACATTGAGGCCCGGAACACGGCTCTGTATCGCAGCAAACCTGACTCAGCCTGATGAATATCTAAAAAATCAAGAGGTCCAAAAATGGAAGCATGCAGAGGCACCCGATCTGCAGAAAATCCCTGCTCTATTTCTGATCCATGCACTCTAACATCAGATCTATCTAAGATTTCACTCCTTCTTCTACCGGCAATTGAAAGCGTATTTCCAATTTTTATTCACTCTTTGAGCTGAAAGCCTTTTTGGGTGAAATGCTCTGCTGTTTCGTAAACTCCCGTCAATCATTAACCTGACAGTGGCTTATCACATTTTCCAGGGTGTCCATATTCTATTTTCAGCAATACTTTTTTTTCCTTTAATTAGGCAGGTTAATATGTGCAAGGCAACACAGCCGACAAATCTTAATATCATTCACCATGCCTGATTTTTCGCTTCACCTGATCGACATCATCGTGATTGCAGTTTACATCGTGGTGATTCTCTGGATCGGTTTCTGGGTATCAAAAAACACCGACGACACCGAAGATTACTTTCTCGCCGGCCGTTCCCTCACCTGGTACCTGATCGGTTTTTCCCTGCTTGCCTCCAATATGTCATCCACCAGCCTGATCGGGATGGCGGGCAGCGCCTATGGCACGGGTATATCCGTTTTCAATTATGAATGGATGGCCGCCATTATTCTTGTCTTCTTTACCATTTTCCTGCTGCCTCTGCTTCTGAAGAGTGGTGTATTTACAATGCCTGAATTTCTTGAGCGGCGTTTCGACCGCCGATCCCGGTATTATTTCTCCGGATTCACCATCATGGGAAATATCTTCATTGATACTGCAGGAGCTCTGTATGCCGGTGCACTTGTGATTTTCCTTCTCTATCCGGAAGTACCCTTTGCGCTGTCAGTAATCATTTTAGCAATACTTGCAGGCGCTTATACCATTCTTGGCGGACTCAAAGCCGTTGTTTACACCGATACGATTCAGGCTGTACTACTTCTCTTTGGAGCGTTTCTTATTTCAGCCCTTGCCTTCAATCAAATTGGTTCATGGGAAGCCGTAACCACAGGAGTGGATGATGGCATGCTGAACCTTATGAAACCAGCTGATGACCCCTTCCTGCCCTGGCCGGGTCTTCTCTTTGGTGTTCCGCTGCTTGGCTTTTATTTCTGGTGTACCAATCAGTTTATGGTGCAGCGGGTGCTGGGAGCAAAAAGTCTCGATCACGGACGATGGGGCGCACTTTTTGCCGGATTCCTGAAACTCCCCATCCTTTTCATCATGGTTCTTCCGGGTATTTTTGCATTGCTGATCTACCCTGACCTGCCAACAATGGAAGGCTTTACACCCGATCTCATTTTCCCGGTACTTCTTTTTGATCTGCTCCCAATTGGCCTGCGCGGACTCATATTGGTGGCCCTCATTGCGGCAATCATGTCGTCGATCGACTCCACGCTGAACTCCGCATCCACCCTTGTTACCATGGACTTCGCCAAACCACTGAAGCCGGAATGGGGTGAAAAGCAGCTTCTCATGGCCGGCCGCGTTACCACGTTCGTATTCATGATTATCGCCGCTGCCTGGGCGCCAATGATTACCAACTTCCCGTCGCTTTGGGAATACCTGCAATCGATTCTGGCATATCAGAGTCCGCCATTTGTGGCCGCATTCCTGGTGGGAATCTTCTGGGCCGGAGCCAATCGTAAAGCTGCATTTTGGGGGCTTTTAGGCGGGCACATTGCCTCTGCGGGGCTTTTTGTCGCCAATATGGTATTTGGAGTAATTGACATCCATTTTCTCTATGTGGCTCCGATTCTCTTTGTAGTAAGTGTTTCGCTCATGATCATCATTTCACTGGTCACAGAAACCAAACAATCGCGCGAGGATATTGAAGGTTTTCTCTGGACGAAAGATTCATATGATGAGGAAACCAAAGAACTGGCCGAAAAACCCTGGTACAAGAACTATCGCGTACAATCTGTTATCATTCTGATTATTACAGCAGCTCTCGTGATCTGGTTCTGGTAAACAAATGAATGTTGATCCCTGCTGCGATGGTTACGAGTGCATTTTCGGGTTATCGCAGCAGTTCGACCTGTTTCTTAATCATATAGACATTATCAGATACCTTCATGTCAGTCATTTTCAGTTTCGGTGAAATTTTGTGGGATATCTTTCCGGACTACAAAAAGCCGGGAGGTTCCCCGGCAAACCTCGCTTATCATCTGCACGTTCTGGGAAACAAATCATACCTGGTAAGCCGGATTGGAGAAGACAAACATGGAGAAGAGCTGCTGAAATTCATATCCGAAAAGGGTCTTTCCACGCAGTATGTTCAAAAAGATGCACGTCAGCCTACCGGAACGGTTACGGTTCATTTCTCCGGAGACGAACCCTCCTACACTATCCACAAACCTGCTGCCTGGGATTACATTGAGATGTCCGATGAGCTGAAATCCGCTATGACTGATGCGGACGCAATCTGCTTTGCATCGCTTTCACAGCGGGAAGAGAAGTCGGCAAATACGCTTCAGAACATTCTTGATACGATTCCTGAAAACTGTCTGAAAGTATTCGACCTGAACCTGAGGCCTCCGTTTACCAACCAGGATATCATACTCACTACCATCGAAAAAGCCAATGTGGTCAAATTCAACAAAGACGAACTCGATATGGTGTCGGATTGGCTGGATGTTGAAAACCTGCCTGCATACCTGCTCAGGCACGATCCCGCCAAGAAAATCCTGCTTACCCTGGGCGGGGATGGCAGTGCCCTTTTTACCAAAAAAGGATATTTCGAACATCAGGCATACCCGATCTCCGGTGAGGGTGATTTTGTAGGCGTCGGAGATGCATTCCTGGCATGCATCACTCACCTGCTTTTAAAGGGTGAAGAAGGTGAAAACCTGCTTAGAAAAGCCAACCGGTACGCAGCAGCGGTCGCCTCCCAAAAAGGCGGCATGCCAGGGATGGATCAGATCAGCACATAACTTTCATGATCCAGGGTAAGCTGAAGCCGCTTAATCCCCGGCCTATCTGACAAAAAATCAATTATACGAATCAACGATTAACGACCAATGTATCAGCCTAAAACAACCCCTGAAATTCCGCTGCCGCCTGATATCGACCGCAGAGCCGAAAAAACCTATAACAGGCTGGTGTCAAACATTACGAAAAGTGAAGCCGGTGGCGGGAAAAAGGCAGATTTGTTCTTTAAGCGTCTCGACAAACATTTTAATCGCCTGTTCAGAACGCTTTATCATCTTTACGGTAACCGGTACGATTTTTACTTCCACCTCGAAGAGCTTCTCCATACAATGGCTGCAATCCATGCCAAACGCAGGCTGGAACTAAGAGAGCGCGACAGGAAAAAAGAAAAACATCCGGACTGGTTTCTTTCCGAAAAGATGATTGGGGGGATCTGTTATGTGGATCTTTATGCGGGTGATCTGAAAAAGCTCCGGAAGAAAATCCCCTATTTCCGTGAATTGGGGCTTACCTACATGCATCTCATGCCCTTTTTTAAGTGTCCTGAAAAAGAGAATGACGGCGGGTATGCCGTGAGCAGCTACCGGGATGTGCGCAAGGATCTCGGTACCATGAAAGACCTTGAAAAACTTGCAGGTGAGTTCCATGAGAACGGAATCAACCTTGTGGTCGATTTTATCAATAATCATACTTCAGACGAATTTATCTGGGCAAAAAAAGCCCTTGAGGGTGATGAGGAGCATATGGAGCATTACTACATGTTCCCCGACAGGACGCTGCCCGATCAGTACGATCACACGCTCCGGGCAATTTTCCCGGAAGTACGTCATGGTAATTTTTCGTGGAGAGAAGAGATTGACCGGTGGGTATGGACCACATTCCATAACTACCAGTGGGACCTGAACTACCGTAATCCTGCCGTATTCAACGCCATGGCCGAAGAGCTGCTTCTGCTTGCCAACCGGGGCGTGGATGTTCTTCGAATGGACGCTGTGGCATTTACATGGAAAAAAATGGGGACGGATTGTGAAAATCTGCCTGAGGCTCATTTCTTACTACAAGCACTCAATGCCATTGCATCCATTGTTTGTCCGGGACTTCTGTTAAAGTCGGAAGCCATTGTTCATCCCGATGAGGTAAACAGGTACATCGATTTTGACGAGTGTCAGCTATCCTACAATCCGCTGCTGATGGCATTGAGCTGGGAAAGCCTCGCAACGCGCGAAACCAATCTTCTCTCCCATTCAATGAAACACCGGTATCAGATCGATAAGAAGTGCGCATGGGTTAATTATGTGCGCTGCCATGATGATATCGGGTGGACCTTCTCTGATGAAGACGCCGCCGAACTCGGCATCAACGGCAATGACCATCGAAACTTTTTGAATCAATTCTACTCCGGAAAATTTCCCGGAAGTTTTTCAAGGGGTGTGCCCTTCCAGCACAATCCTGCAAATGATGATATGCGAATCTGCGGTAGTGCTGCGTCACTGACCGGGCTGGAAAAGGGAATGAATGAAAACGATCAAAATGAAATCGATCTGAGCATTAAACGGATTCAGATGCTGTATGGAGTAGCCTACAGCATTGGCGGCATTCCGCTGCTCTACCTGGGTGATGAATGGGCTGTACTTAACGATTACAGCTACAAAGATGATCCGGGAAAAAACCACGACAGCCGCTGGGTTCACAGGCCTGACCTCAGAAAGGGACTCAAATCGAATCTGGTGCATAATGAGTCTGCAGACAATCTTGTACAGTTTTTTAAAAGAATGGCTCAAATACGGGCATCCAACCCTGTTTTCGGCGGATCGGTCACTCGTTTTCCGAATCAGGTTGATCCGCATCTTTTTACGTTCATTCGGGGTACCGGTACCAACAAACTTCTTGTGATCGCGAATTTCAGTGAGCATCGGCGAAGCATCAACAACGGCTGGATTGCCGACCAGCTTCAATCGGTAAAGTACCATGATCTGCTTACAGGCAACGTAAGGCAGGCCGATGAACATCTCGAAATTGAGCCCTACAGCATTCTCTGGCTGAAAGGGGTGTAGTTATCGATTGACCGGTAAAGCCCGCGCACTGGCATACCGTTGGTTTAATTTTATCCTTCAAAATCATTCACAGTTATAAATTTGCTTTCAATTTTATTGTCAAGGTCTAAGAATATTTTGCACATTGATTACGCTAAGTCCATAAATAATTAAAAGCTACAATTACCTATAATTTCGAGAATACTTTGGCCTTGAATTGATTGGCGGGAAAAGGGTGACTGGCGAAGGACGAATTGAAAAATTTCATCAGCCGCTTATATTTTCTTAAATGTTCTCGGTTTATATCGGCCTTGAAATTTTTCCGTCCTTTGCCAGCACCCGCCGCCAAGCAATTCACCGCCTTGATTTTTTCGTTCTTTTGTATCAAGACAAAAGAACAAACAATAAGCTGTTAATGGGATGATTTCTAAAAAATGGCAACTATAATGCTGTGTAAATAGGATTAGCAACATGATTAGTGTAATCAGAATTTAAAATCTATTTAATGCAGACCCGGTAATAAGAGACGGGTCTCTTATTACCCTGATACTTTTTTCAGCCGTTTGTCAAAACCGAAAGGTTCGACACTGAGAATCTTCACGGATGTAAATTCCGGGTTTTTCGGATTCAAAAGCACATTCCACTCGCGTGGAATCACCACAGAAGGAATACGCAGGAGCAGTTTTTCTCTCTTTTCAAGCCACTGAGTACCCATTTCACTCACTATTACCGGCGGAGGATACTGCCTCCACCCTTCGGGCAGTTCCTCCGGCTGGATAACATTCATGGCAGCGTCATCTGGCACATGTATAGTAACCAGCTGAAGATCGTCGGGCAGGTCCGCCGCTGCTACATGAACCAAAACTTCCATTGCTGCCAGGGCGATGCTCTCCGAAGTGTAGAGCGCCGCAACTCCCTGCCGGTTCCATCTCCCGCCATACAACCTTGCTCCCTCTCCTGAGAGATCATCCGCAAATGCTTGTTTGGCGATTCTGTAAAGATTCATCAGTTTTACGAATAGACACCGTACTCGATACGGCCCAGCAGATTAGAGACCATGCGGGCTCCAAAACCGGTATCGAGAAAGCTGACGGGCGTTTGATGGCCAAGGGCGGGAAGCGGCGAATGCAGCCATCGCTGAAAACTTTCGAGATCGCCAAAAACCCGGGTGCCGTGGGAGATAACTTCGGCAATATTGAGCGCATGCTCTGATACGGCACGATCGAGCAAATCATCGTCGCTGTATCGCTGAATGGTGCGCAGAGATACAGGCAGCAATTTGGTGAGTTCGCTAACGGACAGGTTGCTCATTTCTGCAATGCGCAGCAATGCTTTTTTTGAAATGCCATTACGTGCCATCTCAACAAGCTGCATTTCCGGGGTTGATGATGATGCAGCATAAGCCACTCCGGGCTCCTCAACAATATCTTTTATTGTATATTCACTCATTTGAAGCGCATTTGTCGTTATATTTACGACAAATTACACTTTTGCTCCCGGTTTTTCAACTTTATTTCAAATTGCCTTAAAACATCACAGCTGTGTGCCAATACATATTTTTCTTGTTTTTATCCATCAGGCCTGCACTGTTATAAGGTACAATTTGCTCTCTGATTAATTGAATGAGCTCTTCTGCACGTCTTGATTTTTCCCTGCCGCTTAAACAGTTCCAGTGCTGCAGTTGTTTATGACAATCCTCGACTATATCTGTCAATTCTTCATCATCGGCACATAGGAAAGAATGGGTTTTATATCCGGACAATCTTTTCTGCTCATAATTTATTGTAGCTGCAAAGTAGAGCATCACAGATGCAGAAAAGGGTCTGAAATGGCTTCGTGAAAGGTAACAGGCCGATACCAGCTTGTCTGTCAGCTCCAATTCGCGAAATAAAGATCTTTCAAATACCTTTAGCAATCGCATCCGGTCTTCATCATCTTTTGAATCATTCAAAATCTGAAGAAGCCTTTCAACACCGCTCAGCGTAAAGGCAATGCCTGTACTGTGCAGCGGATCCACAAATCCGGCCGTATGGTTTAGTGCAACCCAGCCGTCCCCGAATGTACGGTTCAGCCGCCTCTGCAGTCTTCCTGAGTAAATCAGCTTGCCGGGTGATTCTGAAATCACTGAATATTCAAATAGTTTTTGCACAGATGGGTATTTGGAAAGAATTCGGTTCCATTCCGACTCAGAGTTTAATTCGCAACCGGGCTCACCATCATTATTATCAAATACGATGCCCGCGCTGAGCAGGTCATTATTGAATCGAAGCATCCAGATCCAGCCCTCATCAATCAGTTGGTGCAGCGCAGAATGATCGGGATTGTAGGGATAATCATCAGTGTAGAATCCATTTTCCTGCAGATAATCGAACCATTTCTCTGTAGCCTCAAAATGCGAATAGATGGCCGATGAATTTGTATAAAAACCTGAAGATGAAGAATCGGTACCGAAAAATTTTTCAGAAAAAGCCGGTGAGCCCGTGGCATCTATAATCCACTTTGCCTGGATACTCAGATCACTGGTTTCTTTTCCATGATTCCATTGCACCTTCCAGACTTGATCTTCACGCTTGAGGCTGCTGATTTCGGTGTTATCGAAATAGTCTATACCAAGTCGCTTAACCTGTTGCACTAAAAAGTGATCCACATCGCTCCGAAGCCAATTGGTATCTGAATTTACATCATCCACGCTTGCCGCAACAAGCAGCTCGTTGGAGTGATTACCATCACTGCTGAACCGTTCCCCGCTTTTGTGAGGATAGTAACTGAATCCGCGCTTCAATCCACAGACTACTTCTGGATGATTTTTCTGCCACTCCCCGTATCGCGAAATCTCATTCAGAAAAGGAAGGTCATATTGGTCAGCCAGGTCCCTCAATATCATATCCGCAACCGGAGTCGACGATTCACCGATGGCAAACCTGGGATGACTCCCCTTTTCCACCAGGCAAACCTCGTACCCCGATTTGGCCAGGCACATCGCCATAATCGATCCTCCAAAACCGGAACCGACAATCAGAAAATCATATTGTTTTGATCTCTTCATTCTGTAAATATCTGCTTATATAATCAGGCGGCACGAAAATCCCCTCTTGAGAGGGGAAATGTGAAGCTGAAAGCACAAAGTGCTGTTCGGCAAGCGAGGGGTGTGTTCACGGGTTCAATGTATACTTCCATTCTTTCTTATCGAATCATAACCCGAATACACACCCCTCGGAAACACGAATCACGCATCGCGTTTTCGTGTTTCCTTTTCCCCTCTCCCCGAAGCGCTCGGGACAGGCAAGAGGGGATTTTAAAAATCTGTCTAAAACAATCATTGGCACTCACAATGAACCCTCTGCAAAACCACCTGGCCAAGGTTCATCTCTTCCATTCGCTGCCTGCGCGCCTCAAAACACTCACTGCAGTCAGAAAATTTCTCCAGGTCCCATAGATCGGCAAACACCCTTCCGCGGTTAAGCTTCAGTGCACGATTAAACACTTCCTCAAATGAACCCAACGTTGGCGGCACATACTCACCCTGCTCCCGCAGCTTCTCCATGATGCCGTTACCGTCCCGTGTGGGGATGATGGAACAGGCCGATGCTCCGCAATCGAACGCAAACTCCACGGTTTTAAGGCACCACTCTATATTCTCAATGGTATCCGTCAAAAATGGCGGATTCAGCAAAATGAACGCCCGCACATCAATTCCCTCCGATACCAAGTACTCAGATGCTTTGCGATAGTTTTCGCGGGTGATCTGTTTGTTCAGCTTCGGCATCACCACGGTATGAATGCTCTCCAGACCCATGGCGATTTCAAAACTGCCTCTGAGCATATCTCGGAATTCAGGAATGAAACTGCCGATCAGCTTCGGGTGATTCTCCACAATCACATGTTCGTATTCCGAGAGCAGCCCTGCAATGGCGTGGTAATCAGATCGCGGAATCGCCTTCCCATCGAAAAAATTGCCGCTGTTGTAGAGTTTTACAACTTCAGCCTCCGGCAGTCGATTATGTGCAAATTCAATCTGTACCGGTATAGCACCTTTCGGGGTTGGCTCATCGAGCGTGTGCCGCCAGAGATCGCACATCGTACACTTAAACGGACACTCCCGGTTGGTAAGAAAAATCGTGTTCACACTCTTCACCTCTCCCCCGGCCTGCACCTCCTGCTCATGCAGCCACAGGTTCGGCCTTAACGGATCCACCCCCGCCTTCGCCCCCCTGAGCTCCTCAACTACCTCATTACTTATCCCACTATCCATAATCCATCAACAAAATCAAATTCTACATCAGCGCAATCTGCGAAATCAGCGGTCACAAATAAAGAGACTGAAAATACCGACGATACACCATCTCATCCTCAGCAAACACCTTCTTAAAATCTTTCATATCCACAGTTCCGTGCTGCATACGACGCTTGGGGAATACCGGCATATCCAGACCGGTCACCGCTTTCACTCCGCACTGAACAACCTCTCCTTTCAGGGCATAGAGTTCTTCATGCTTCCAGTCGGTAAGCTGGATAAAGGGAATGCCCTCCGAAACTTCAATCACATTGGGCAGTGTGTAGGGACTGAACCCTTTGAAACCGTATCGGCCCGCCGTTGCATAAACGCGAACGTGTCCCCGGCTCTGACCGCCCGAATACGTGAGCGAGTGCTTGATTTTATCCACGCCCCAACCTTCGTGGTAGAGCAGCGGATTACTGAGTACGCTTCGTATTGTCAGCTCGGGGTTGTCTTCAATCGGGTATGATTTCAAGTTTTCATCGCCGCCGTCGCCATCGGCCAGGTATTTCCAGTCGGGATAGCGCTCACGGATCTTCTTGCAGAGCGCAAGAGCCATGGTTGCGGCCTCTACATCACGCGCCTTGTAATCTTCGATCACGCGAATGGTTTCTTTGTAATCAAGATCAGAAAGTTCACCTTCTATCACTTCCAGAAACATGCTCAGCCCGAGCCTATCCAGGAATTCAAACGCCTGCTGTGCGTCGGGGCCGTTATTCACTGAAAGCGTAAATGCCTTTAGCCTGGCGGGAGATTCTCCCCTTTTCAGCAGCAGATCATACAGTGCCAGAAACACCGATCCGCTGTCGATACCGCCGGAAAAGAGCACACCGATTGGCTCTTCCTTCGGGATGGAATCGAGCCATTTTTCACACTCCTTAGCCATGGCCCCCACATACGCCTCACCGATCTTGTCCAGGTCGGCATTCAGGGTGTTGCGCTCCGGGGTAAAATATCGCTTGTGTACAGGGTTGGGATCCGGACAGCCGATCACATCCAGCCTCGTAACATAGTGGGCAGGCGCCATGCGAGTGTAATCGGGCCTGAACTGATCCTCTAGGCCAAGCTCTTTGAGGTACTCATGAATATCATCAATACGGTCGGCCACAATCAGCAACGGGCCGGCAACCTGCTTGGCCATAAAGTAGCGCATCGGCCGGCCGATTGAGCGGGCCATATACACCTGCTCGTCTTTTTTGGTCACAATGGCAAAACTGCCCTCAATCTTCCTCACCTGCTCCGGATCGCCGGTTGCTACGATGACCTCGGCTTCTTCCTGGGTCATGTTAAAAATTTGGTTCTGATCCGGATCGATCAGGTTTACAAAATCATCGAGCTTCTGAACTACTTTTGGCATGGCGTATTACTATTTTTATGAATGCTTTTGTTTGAAGGTAATATAACAGAAACTTGTTACTCTTTGGTTCATCTTTCTTTTAAAATCATGTTATACATCTCTGAAATACTCAATTAAGTTCACTCAGAATTGATTTATTATTTAAAGGGATTATTTTAAAGCGTGTGCCTGTATTAATGATTAAAATTGACTTTCTTGGACGAATATCGATTTACCAAGTACTTTGAAGAGCA